>DAIDHU010000070.1 GCA_027451915.1 Thiomonas sp.
GAAGGTTTCGGGCGTCCCCTTTCGCAGCGCTCGCGTGAAATCTACGAGCACATCACGGCGAACAAGACGCGTCTGAAGCAGAAGTGAGGCTCTGGGGCTTTCGCGGCCCCGTTCAGCGCATGCGAGCCAGGGCCTGGGCACATTCGTGCACGAGGCTCGGGCCGCGGTAGATCAGCCCGCTGTACAACTGCACCAGATCCGCCCCGCAGCGGCGTTTTTCCAGCGCATCGGCGGCATCCATCACGCCTCCGGCGCCGATGATGGGGTAGGCCGGCCCCAGGTGCTCACGCAGCAGCGAGATCACTCGATTGGCGGCTTCGCGCAGCGGGGCTCCGCTGAGGCCGCCCGCCTGCTCGGCGTGGGCCAGGCCTTCGACGCCGCGGCGTGAGAGGGTGGTGTTGGTGGCGATCACGCCGTCCATGCCATGGCGCACCAGTGCGTCGGCCAGCGCATGCACCTGCGCGGCTTCCAGGTCCGGCGCCACCTTGAGCAGCATGGGCACGCGCCGACCCTGCTCCTGGGTCAGTCGTTCGCGCACCTCGGCCAGGCCGCCCAGCAGGCCCTCCAGCGCGTCGTCGCTTTGCAACTGGCGCAGGCCCACGGTGTTCGGCGAGGACACGTTGACCGTCACGTAGTCGGCGTGCGCATGCACGGCGCGCAGGCAGCTCGCGTAGTCCTGCAGCGCCGATTCGATGGGCGTGGCGGCATTCTTGCCGATGTTCAGTCCCAGGGGAACCTCGCGGCGACTGCGCCGCACATTGCGCAGGAAGGCCTCCAGCCCCTGGTTGTTGAACCCCATGCGATTGATCAGCGCGCGCGCCTGCGGCAGGCGGAACATGCGCGGGCGCGGATTGCCGCCCTGCGCCAGCGGCGTGACCGTTCCGACTTCGATGAAGCCGAATCCCAGCGCGGCCAGGGCGTCGATGGCTTCGCCATTCTTGTCCAGCCCGGCTGCCAGGCCCACACGATTGGGAAATTCCAGGCCCAGCAGGCGCACGGGGTCGATCACCCGGGGCTGGGCCAGCAGCAGGCTCAGGCCGCACTGGTGCAGGGTGCGCAGCGTACCGAGGCCGAGGTGGTGGGCGGCTTCGGGATCGAGCCGGAACAGGAGCGGGCGGATCAGCGCGTACGGCAGGGGCATCGCGGGGGAGGGCTCCAAGAGCCGATCGAAGCAGCGGCGATAATACGGGCTTTGTCTTCTCCGGCCACGCGCTGCGACTGGCGCGTGCGTTTTCCCTTGGATCCCTCACCCTTTTTCCGGCAGGCTCGCATGACCCAGGACGAACTCAAACAGGCAGTGGCGCAGGCGGCGCTGCGATTCGTGGTGCCCGGCGCCGTCATCGGCGTGGGAACCGGCTCCACGGTGAACCATTTCATCGATGCGCTGGCGGGAATCCGCGACCGCGTGCGCGCGGCGGTGTCGAGTTCGGAGCGCAGCACCGAGAGGCTGCGTGCCCATGGCATCGAGGTGCTCGACCTCAACGAGGTGGGGGCGCTGGGGGTCTATGTGGACGGGGCCGACGAGATCGACCCTGGAGGCGCCATGATCAAGGGCGGTGGCGGCGCGCTCACCCGGGAGAAGATCCTCGCGGAGG
>DAIDHU010000071.1 GCA_027451915.1 Thiomonas sp.
GCGTCGAACACGGAACTTCGATGGGAGCGGGCGCATGACGAGCCGGCTTGCACGATAGCCGAGCCGCGGCGCTCGGTCGGTGCGACAACGAACATTGGAGGATCTCCCCGCCCACCCGTGGGGATTCCCTGGCGGGCGCCGCTCGGAGGGGGCGCCTCAGGGCGCCTCCACGCTCTCCCAGCGGCCGCTGCGGGCGCTGCGCGACGCGGCGTCGACGATCAGCAGGCCCTTGACGCCGTCGATCACTCCGGGGAACAAGTCGCTGTCCGGCGACGAGCGCTCGCCCTGCATGCGCGCGGCGACGACCTCGGCGAATTCCTCGTACAGGTTCGCGAAGGCCTCGAGGTAGCCCTCGGGATGCCCGAGGGCGACGCGGGTGGAGCGCAGCGCGCCGGGGCTCATCGCCGGATCGAGGCGCCGCGTGAGCACCTGGTCGAAGCCTCCGGCGCGGCGGTGCAACAGCCGGTTGGGCTCCTCCTGGTACCACTCGAGTCCGCCCTTGTCGCCATGGATGCGAAAACTCAGCCCGTGCTCGGAGCCCGCCGCCGCATTGGTCACCCACAGCGATCCACGGGCGCCGTTGCCATAGCGCATCAGCGTGGCCACGTAGTCGTCCGCCTCGCCGCCCGGGCGCGTGGCGCCGAGATCGGCGCACAGGCTTTCGATGTCCTGCCCGCAGACGTAGGCGCCCAGGTGGAAGGCGTGGGTGGCGATGTCCAGCAGCACCAGCGAACCGCCCACGCGATCGGCCTGCATGCGCCAGCCCGTCGAGGGGGCGGGCTCGGCCAGATTGCCCTGCACGTACTGCAACTGCACCTGGCGGATCTCGCCCAGTTCTCCAGCCCGCACCATGTCGCGCGCCTGGCGCACCATGGGATAGCCGCTGTAGCAATAGGTCACGCAGAACTCGGCACCCGAGGCGCGGACCTTGGCGGCGAGTTCGCGCGCGCTGGCCACATCGGTGGTCAGCGGCTTGTCGCAGATGATGTGCAGCCCCGCATCGAGCGCGGCCGTGCAGATCTCGAAATGGCTGTCGTTCGGGGTCATGACCGCGACGACGTCGATTCCGTCCTCACGCTGCGATTCCTGCGCGATCAGCTCCCGCCACGAGCCGTAGACACGATCGGCGGGGAAGCCGAGCCGCCGGCCTTCGTCCCGGGCGCGCTGCGGGTTCGACGACAGCGCCGCGGCGACCAGGTCGAATTTTCCGTCCAGGCGTGCGGCGATCCGGTGCACGGGCCCGATGAACGAGCCGGAGCCGCCGCCGATCACGCCGATGCGCAAGCGCCGGCCGATGCGTTCCATCATCACGAGAGTTCCTCCTGTTGCGTGTGCGTTGCGCCGAGCCCGGCGCCCACCCTGCCCACCGCGATCATCCCAGCATCTGGATCACGCGGGCGGCCTCGGCCTGCAGGGCCTGCACCACCGGCTTCATGAGCGTGAGCCTGTCGAAGCGCGCCTCGTCCTCGGCCAGGCTCTGCCGCAGGCTGCGCGCGAAGGTCATGCGCATGGTCGTGCCGATGTTGAACTTGGCCACGCGCATGGTCTTCAGACGCTGCATGTCGGCATCGCGAATCCCGCTGGTGCCATGGATCACCAGGGGCAGCCGGGTGATCGCCGAGATCTCCTGCAGGCGCTCGAAATCGATCACACTGGTGGCGGTGGTCATGCGATGCACGTTGCCCACCGAGATCGCCACCGCGTCCACGCCGCTGTGCTCGGCGAAGCTCGCGGCGTCCTTCGGGTCGGTCAGCTCATGCTTGATGTGGTCGCGTCCCTCGGTGTAGGGCACCGAGCCCACCTCGCCTTCGATGGTGGCGCCGAAGGCATGGGCGACTGTGGCCACCCGCGCGGTGTGCGCGATATTGTCCTGCAGGGCCATCTGCGAGCCGTCGAACATGACCGAGGTGAACCCCGCGCGCAACGCGGCGTACACGACGTCCTCCTCGTAGCAGTGGTCCAGGTGCAGGCACACCGGCACGTCGGCATCCTGCGCGAGTCCGCGCACCATGCCGGCAAAACCCGCCACGCCCATTTGCTCGGCCATGTCCTTGTTGCAGGCCACGATGACCCCGCGACCCAGGGACTCGGCGGCGGCGATCACGGCCACCGCCTCCTCGTTGCCGAAAATGTTGAACGAAGGCACGGCATAGCGACCCTGGATCGCGTCCGGCAGCAGTTCTCTGAGCGTCACGAGCATGGCCGCCCCCTCACTTGAACTTGGCAATCATGTTCTTGATGCCCGGGATGGTCTCGATCTGGTAGGCGTGGTGCGGATCGAAATGCTGGACCAGGGATTTGGAGTGCGCGCCCACGATGACGGTGAAGTAGTACATCTCGTAGCCGGGAGCCGCGACACTGGGGTGGTAGCCGCGGTCGATCGCGATCACGCTGCCGGTGCGCACGTGGTACACGGGGCCGTAGTCATCCTCGTGGGCGTAGACGAACTGGGCGCCGAAACCATGGTCCGGGTTGAAGCGGAACTGGTAGACCTCCTGGTACTCGGTTTCCTGCGTGCCGCGCTCGGCGTCGTGCTTGTGCGGGGGAAACCCCGACCAGCCGCCGGCGCCGACGGTGAACAGTTCGCTGACCAGAAGCCGGCCTCGCCGCTCGGCGTTCTTCTGGCCGAGCAGGTGCTTGATCTTGCGATGGGTCTTGGTGTCGTCCGAGCCGTACTGGATCTTGTCCACCTCGCCCTGGCGCACGTCGAAGGGCTCCAGGGTCTGGTCGAAACGTCCGCCGCCGATCATCAGGTCCAGGCTGTCGCTGACACAGACGATCTCGGCCCGGGAACCCACCGGCACGTACACGCCTTCCGGGTCGCCCTCCCACAGATGCGAGCGCTTGCCCACCGCCCGGAATTCCCGCCCGTCGACGATCACGTCGCAACTTCCGGTGGCCGGCACCAGCATGGTCTCGTAGCCGGGTACCTGGTGCTCGAAGCGCTCCGCGCGCCGCAGCCTGACGTGGTTGAAGTAGCACAGGGGCGTCGTCTGATCGCCCACCCCGATGATGGCCTGGTTGCGGTTGTCGAAGGGGGGAATGTGTCGGCTCATGAGGATGGCTCCTTGGGCGCCTGGGCGCTGGATGGCGTGGCGACTGCGTGCGCCTCGACGAAGGCCCGCAATTGCGGAAGGGTCGGCATGGCCTCGGCACAGGCATCGCCGCTGACGTTGATCGCGGCGGCCGCGGCACCCCAGCGCACCGCTTCCTGCCATGGGCGGCCGCCGATCAGGGCCCAGAGCAGGGCCGCCGCGAAGGCATCGCCCGAGCCGAAGGGCTTGCGCGAGCGGACCGGGAAAATGCCTTGTTCGATCACCGGCCCGTCGCGCAGGTACACGCGGCAGCCGCGCGGCCCGTCCTTGACCACGACCGCCTGCGCCGTGTCGCGGACCAGGGCCCGGGCACAGGGGTCGGCCTGCGGGGCCCCGGTCGAGGCGGTGTCGCCGAGCACGGCGAATTCCTCGCGATTGCCGATGACCATGTCCGACAGGGTGCAGGCCAGGCCCAGCGTGACCGAGGCCTCGTCCGCATCGGTCCAGCCATAGGGCCGGTAGTCCAGGTCGAGCACCACGACCGTACCGGCCTGTCGAGCCAGGCGCATGGCGTGCAAGGCGGCCTCGCGGCTCGGGCTGGCCGACAGGGCGGTGCCCGTGATCAGCAAGGCGCGGGCGTCGGCGATGGCCCGCCGGTCGATGTCGGCCACGCGCAGCTGCAGGTCGGCGGCGTTGCGCCGATAAATGATCACCTTGCAGTCCTCCGGGCGCATCTCCGTGAATGCCACGCTGTTGAGCGAGCCGCTGCTGTCGGTCCTGAGCCCGCGCACGTCCACCGCGTTCTCGGCGAGAAACTGGCGCACGTAGCGGCCGAAGCCATCGTCGGACACCACGCTGACCATGGCCACGCGCAGTCCCAGCCGGGCTGCGCCGGTCGCCACGTTGGCGGGGGATCCGCCCACCGATTTGCGAAAGCCCCTTACTTGCTCAAGGGGCGTGCCCTCCTGCTGGGCGTACAGGTCCACCCCGGCTCGGCCGAGGCAGATCAGGTCGGTGGCGCGCTCGCCCGGAAAGCGCAAGGCGTTCACGCTCAGGCTCTCCTCAGGGGCATCCACTGGCTGCCCGCGTCGGCGGACTGCGCGCAGCGCACCATGAAGCGCACGCCCTCCAGCCCGTCTTCCACCGTGGGAATCCACTGCCCCGCCAGGTGCTCGCGAGCCCCCGGCTCGCTGGACATGGCGAAGGCGAAGCGCCGGTACAGGTTGGCCCAGGAGTCGAAATAGCCCGCGGGATGTCCGCCTCCCACGCGCTCGAAACGCGCGGATGGGTCGAGGTAGCCATGCCCGCGCTCGTAGCACATCTCGGGCTGGCCGACAAAAGCCACCCTGAGCTGGTTGGGCTGCTCGTCCCACCATTCCACGCTGCCCCTGGAGCCGATCACGCGCACCTTGATGCCATGCGCGCTGCCGACGTTGACGGCGCTGGCCCACAGCGAGCCGACGGCGCCGGCGCTCAGCCGCATCAGCACCTGGGCATCGTCTTCCAGAGGCGCGCGGGACTTCACGAAGCTGCTGCGCAGGCAGCTGAGTGACTCGAGCTGCAGCCCGGAGATCAGCATGCCCAGCTGGAAGCAGTGCGTGGCCAGATCGCCGATGACATAGGTGGGTCCCGAGGTGGCGGGGGTCACGCGCCAGCGCGTGCCGGGGTCGCTGCCTTCGACCTCGGTCGCGTGGTAGCCGTGGGCGAATTGCATCCGGACGATGCGGATCTCGCCCAGTTCGCCCTTGCGCACCATGGCGCGGGCCTGCTGCACCATTTCGTAGCCCGTGTATCCATACATCACGGCCAGCACGCGCTGCCGCGCCCGCGAAAGCGCGAGCAGCTCCTCGGCCTCGGATTCGTCGATGGTCAGCGGCTTCTCGCAGATCACGTGCAGGCCGGCCTCGAGCGCCGCCTTGCAGATCGCATAGTGCGAGTTGTTGGGCGTGGCGATGGTCACGGCCTCGATGCCGTCTGGGCGGGCCGACTCGGCGGCGAACATGGCCCGGTAATCGGCGTAGCAGCGCTGCGGATCCAGCCCCAGGCTGGTGCCGAAATCGCGACCTCGGGCGGGGTCGATGTCGAAGGCGCCGGCGAGCAGCTGCAGGAGCCCGTCTCGCGTGGCCGCGTCGCGGTGGGAGTAGCCGATCTGGCTTCCCTTTCCGCCACCGACCATGCCCCAGCGCAGGGGCTTTTCGAGCAATCGACCTTCGACGAACATGATGGAGGGACTCCGTAGGGGGTGGGATGGTGGGTCAGATGCCGCGGCGCTGGTGCACGCGCCCTTCGTTCCATTGGTTCACGGCCTTGCGATGATCCGACGAATGCGCGATTTCGGGAAGCCCGACATCCCACCATCAGTCGCACTCCGACCAGCGCCCCGGGTCGATGTCGACCACGATCACGTAGCTCACCTCGGACTCGCGCGCGCGGGCGAAGGCGGCGTCGAACTCGGCGACGCCGCGAATGTTCTCGGCGCGCGCGCCCAGGGACCGCGCATGCAGGGCGAAGTCGACGCGTGCCGGCTTGCCGGGCGGACGCCGGCAATGCTCGAGCAGGTTGTTGAACGAGCTGTTTCCGGTGTTGCGCTGCAGCTTGTCGATGACGGCGAAGCCGCCGTTGTCGCAGACCACCAGAATCACCTTCTGCCCGCTGAGCACCGAGCTGTAGAGCTCGGAGTTGAGCATCAGGTAGCTGCCGTCGCCCACGAGCACGATGGCCTCGTGCCCGGGCCGGGCGATTTTCACGCCCCAGCCGGCCGCCACCTCGTAGCC
This sequence comes from Thiomonas sp., assembly GCA_027451915.1. GTDB lineage: Bacteria > Pseudomonadota > Gammaproteobacteria > Burkholderiales > Burkholderiaceae_C > Thiomonas_A. The sequence goes on from DAIDHU010000071.1 coordinate 5,810, forward strand.
CATGCAGGAGTAGCCGAACTCGATGTCGAAGCAGCCTATCTGGGGGCTCAGCCAGTTCATGTTGAGCTCGGCGGGCAGGCCGCCCGCGGCCGTGATGACGGTGTCGCCGGGCCGGATGAGGCGGTTGACCGCGCCCACGATTTGCGCATAGGAAGGCGTGCCTTCGGTGGGGCGGGTGCGCTGCGCGACCACCGACTTCCACTGCGCCGCCCTTTGCTGCCCGAGCGCGGGCCAGGAAGCCGGCGCGCGCCAGTCTCCCAGCGCCTCGTGCAGGGCGTCGAGCGCCACGGCGGCATCGGCGCGCAGTGCCAGGGCGAAATGCTTCGCCGCGTCATGCCGGCCGACATTGATGCTCACCAGGGTCATCGCCGGGTCCCGGAACAGGCTCCACGAGCCTGTCGTGAAATCCTGCAGGCGCGTGCCCACGGCCATCACCAGATCGGCCTGCTCCGCCATGGCGTTGGCCGAGTCGGAGCCCGTCACGCCGAGCGGGCCCACGTTCAGGGGGTGGGACTGCAACAGCGCCGCCCGGCCGGCGATGGTCTCCGCCACCGGAATGTCGTGGGCGCTGGCGAAGCGCTCGAGGGCTGCGGTGGCGCCTGCGTAGTGCACGCCTCCGCCGCTGATGATCAGGGGCCGCTTCGACTGGCGCAGCTGCGCCGCCACCTCCTGCACCAGCTCGGGCTCGGGCCGGGGGCGCGCGATGCGGTGCACGCGAGGGGCCAGGAAGCTCTCGGGAAAATCGTAGCTGCGCCCCTGCACGTCCTGGGGCAGGGCGAGGAAGGCCGGGCCGCAGGTCTCCGGATCCAGCATCACGCTCACGGCCTGCGGCAGGGTCTGTACGAGCTGGGAAGGCGTGACCACGCGGTCCCAGTAGCGCACCAGCGGCTTGAAGGCGTCGTTGACGCTCAGCGAGGGGTCATGGAAATGCTCGACCTGCTGCAGCACCGGATCGGGCAGTCGCCCGACATGCACGTCGCCCGAGATCATCAGCAGCGGCAGCCGGTTGGTATGGGCCACCCCGGCCGCCGTGAGCAGATTGCTCGCCCCCGGGCCGATCGAAGTCGTGACAACGCCTATGCGGCGCCGCAGTTGCGCCTTCGCGTAGGCCACGGCCGCCATGGCCATGGACTGCTCGTTCTGGCCGCGCCACACGGGCAGTTGCTCCGCACCCTCCAGCAGCGGCTGCGACAGACAGGTCACGTTGCCATGGCCGAAGATGGCGAACACGCTGCCGAACAGCGGCTCGACGCGCCCGTCGATCTCGATGCGCTGGGCCCGCAAGTAGCGGGCCAGCGCGTCGGCGACGGTCAAGGTGACGGTGTCGGACATTCAGGCCTCCCAGACACCATCGCGCGCGGCATAGCCCCCCGCGGCGAGCATATCGGCGATGTTCCTGTGCGCCAGGCGGGCGTAGGTGAGCGGGTGGGCGACGGCCGGATCCTGCTCGGCCTCGACCACGACCCAGCCCTCGTAGCCGTACTGCTTCAACACCGCCACCAGAGGCTCGAAGGCGATGGCCCCGTCTCCGGGTACCGTGAATGCGCCGGCCAGAACGGAATCCAGGAAGGATCGGTCCTCGTCGCGCGTGCGGTCGATGACGGCCTGGCGCACGTCCTTGAAGTGGACGTGGGCCACGCGCGAGGCCACCTCGCGCAACAGCTTCGCCGGATCCGAGCCGCCGAAGGCGGCGTGGCCGCTGTCGAAGGTCAGGCCCACGGCGTCTCCGGTGGTCTCGAGGAAACGCAGGAGATCATGCCGGGTCTCGATGATCGTGCCCACGTGATGATGGAAGGCCAGCCGGATTCCGTGCTCGCGGAGCAGGCGCTCGGCCAGGGCCGTCAGGCGCATGCCGTAGCGCTTGAATTCCTCGTCGGACAGGCGCACGCGCGAGGAGAGCTTTTGGGTGATGTCGCCGTGCACCGTGTTGCTGACCTCGCCATAGACCATGGCCTTGACCCCCGCGGCGCGCATCAGCGCCACATGGCCGGCGATGGCATTCCACTCGTCCTCGACGTCATGGCGCATGAGCTGGCCGCTGCACCAGCCGGAGGCCAGCCGCAGGCCGTGGCGCTCCAGCAGCGCAAGCAGCACCCGCGGGTCGCGCGGGTACTTGGCGCCCATCTCGGTCCCGGTGAAACCTGCCTGGCGCATTTCGGAAAGGCAGGTTTCCAGAGGGATGTCCCCACCCAGGGCCGGCATGTCGTCATTCGACCAGGTGAGAGGGCTGATGGCCAGTTGGATCTTCGACATGGTGGGTGATGCGTCTCGGGAATCGAGCGACGCGGGAAGTTGGGCTGGGAACCCAGCCTAGTGATCGCGGCCTTCAAGTGAAACAGGGTTTTCACTCATGTCGAAGACATTTTCACATTCCGACCCTTGCGCCGAGCCCGGCCAACCCACCGGTCGCCGGCCACGCACGCCAGGCCCGCCATGGTTCCGGGCCGCACGGGGGGCAGGCCCCGAGGGTCGAAATGTCGTGTCGGAGCCTGGAATACGGGTAGAATTTGCAAGCAAAAGTTTTTCGACCGCCACACTCGGGGACGCTACACCGGGCTGTCCGACAGGGGCGTGGTACCGGATCCCTTCCACCAGAGGCGAATCGTCTTGGCCAATCGAGTCCTGTTGACCTCAGCGCCCGCGACCGTGGAAGGGCTGCGCGCCGCCACGCAGCAGCACCAGGGCAGGCTGAGCCCGCGACTTGCCCAGGTCGCCGAGTTGCTGATGCGCGAGCCGCAGGTGGTGGCGACCGAGACCTCGCGCGAGCTGGCCGGCAGGCTCGAGGTCCCGCAGTCCACGCTGACGCGCTTCGCCAAGGTCATGGGCTACCCCACCTTCAAGGAGGTGCAGGCCCTGCTCAGGGGGCACTACGCCTCGCGGCCGCGGGACTACGTGGAGCGCGTGCGCAGCGCCCAGGCCACGGGCACGCTTCAGGGCCCCGCGTCGAACCTCGCCCTCGAGCTGGCGCGCGAGGTCGAGCACTCGGTGCACGCGACGGCGCAGGAATTGCCGCCGGAGCGCCTGCGCCAGACAGCAGCCCTGCTGCGCAACTCCAGCGAGGTCTGGGTGCACGGGGTGCGCAGGGCCTTTCCCGTCGCGGCCTACCTGCACTACCTGCTGCTCAAGGTCGGGATCCGCTGCAGCATGCTCGACCAGTCCGCCGGCCTGCTCACCCCTTCGCTCGGGCGCCTGCACCCGGGCGGGGTTCTGCTGGTGGTCACCTTCTCCCCGCACGCCCCGGAAACCGACCAGGTGATCGCGGCCGCCCAGCGCGCCGGGGTCACCACCGTGACCATCTCCGACCCCCTGCCCCAGTCCCACGCCAGGGACATCGCGATCCGCTTCGAGATCCGCGAGGGCGAGATCCTGGGCTTCCGCTCGCTGAGCGCATCCATGTTCGTGTGCCAGGCGCTGGTGGTGGAGATCGCCCGCAGCCTGAGCGACCTTCCCGCGCAAGCCGGCGAGACCCAGGTCGCGGCGGGCTGATCGCGCCTGCCCGAGCAACGCGGGCGGGCGCCGTCCCCGAGCTCGGCTCGGGGGCGGCTCTTCGACGCGCGGCGCAGCCGATTCGGGAAATGTGGAAGTTTTTTTTATTTTTTAGGGAAATTCCCTACAAAACATTTTCATTTTTTGCTCGGCTTGCTCTACAGTTCAGTCCAGGGGACGTAGGTTCGCGGCGTGCGCGCCCGGGCCCGCCCCCAGGTCGTCGTGGAACGGAAAATCCCTCGACGCACTCGCAACCGACTGAGGAGGCGGCTTCATGAGAAGACTCGCGGGCGACGCAGACCCGCTGCCGCAGGGTGTCGCCGCTGCGAGCGCGCAGCTGGACAACGCCCGCATCGCCACCGAATGCCTGGACGAATCCATCGCTGCCCTGCAAAGGCTGCAGTCCCTGCTCGACGCGGAGACCTTCGGACGCGCGGTCCACCTGATGCAGCGGGCCGACTCCATCTGGCTGCTGGGCTCGCAGTGGTCCTTCCCGATCGCCGCCTGCCTGGAATACGCGCTGCGCCACACCGACAAGCGCGTCGGGCTGATTTCGGGGCTCGGCGGCATGCAGTTGGGCGAGGCGCGCTCGATACGCCGCGGCGACCTGCTGATCGCGATCTCCTGCGCACCCCATGCCCCGCAAACCCTGGAAATCCTCGAGGACGCCCGCCGCCTCGGCGCCAGCCTGATCGCGATCACCGACAGCCTGATCGGCCAGCTTCCCGACCTCGCCGACTGCTGCCTGGTCGTGCAGGACCGCAGCCGCTTCGGATTTCGCTCCCTGACCAGCACCCTGGGGCTGGCGCAAAGTCTGTTTCTTGCGCTGGCCTATCGGCTCGAACTCCAACCCACGCCCGGCACGCAGGCCGGCTGAGGTCCGCGACCGCGCGGCCGCGGCCGGAGCCCGGGGCCCGCGCGAAACCCGCCCGCGGGCCATCACGCCGAATACACGCCGGCTCAACGCGGGACCAACGCGCGTTGCACGGCCCCTGCGCAAGAATGCCTGCCCAGGGCGATGGCTGCGGGGGCAGCAGCGGGCTGGTATCGGCCGTCAGGGGACATCGCAGCGGCCGCGCGGGCGCGGCCGATTCCTGCCGGAGAACGATTCCATGGGCAAGATGCGGCACTACGCGGGCGTTGCGCTTCTCGTCGCCTTCGGCTGGTATGTGCTGTCCGACGGCATCCAGCAGCCCTACTTCAACTGGGACGTGGTCGGCTACGTCGCCAGCGCCTATGCCGCCGAGGGCCTGCACGGCGCGCAGCTGTCCCAGGCCACCTACAAGGACCTGCGCCAGGCCACCACCGCGGCCACCTTCTACCAGCTGGCCCAGGTGGATGCTCCGCAAGGCTACCGCTACAAGGTGTACAAGGACCCGCGGGCCCTGCGGCAGCAACTGCCCTTCTACCGCATCCGCGTGCTCTACGTCTGGCTCATGAGCCTGCTGCACCGGCAGGGAATCTCCCTGTCCCGCGCGAGCTGCCTGATCAGCGCGGTCTGTGCCGCCGCCAGCCTGGGCATGACCGGGCTGCTCGCGCGCAGCCTCGGGCTGGACCTGCTGTGGGCCCCGTTCGTCGGCCTGGGCGCCGGCCTGGACATGCTGGCGCGGCTTTCCACTCCGGACGCCCTGGCCTGCTTCGCGATGCTGCTCGGCGCATGGCTGTTCCTGCAGGGCCGGCGCGAGCGCTATCTGCTGGCGATGATCCTGCCCGCGGTGCGCACCGACCTGCTCATCCTGTCGGCCCTGATGCTGTGCCACGACTTCTGGTTCGACTGGAGGACCGCGGCGCTGGTGGGGCTGGCAGGCAGCCTGGGCGTGTATGTCGCCGTGGATGCGGTGGCCCACAACTACGGCTGGCTCACCTTGTTCAATTTCCAGATGATGGGCATCACGCCCTACCCCGCGTCGCTGCGCATAGACACCTCGATCCCCGACTACGTGCGGGTGTACCAGAGAGCGGCGCTGGGCTGGCTGCGCAGCCTGCAGAGCCTGCCCTTCGCGCTGGCGCTGCGCATGGTGTTCGTGTCCCTGCCTCGGCCCGGCGCGAAGTCCAGGCCGGTGGCCCTGGTGGCCATGTTCACGGCCTACGCCCTGCTGCACTACGCCCTGTTCCCGCTGGGGGAGCTGCGCTTTTTCACGCCCAGCCTCATCGTCGTGCTGCTCGGCGTGCTGGCCGCACTCGCGCCGCCGCGCACCGCGCAGGTCCCGCCCGCGCGGGCCGGGCAGGATGCGGGCGCCTCAATCTAGTTCCTCGAACTCCAGCAGTTCGGCGCCGTCGGGCACCTGGTCACCCACGCCGTAATGCAGCACACTCACCACGCCCTTGCGGGGCGCGCTGATCGTGTGCTCCATTTTCATCGCCTCCAGCACCAGCAGCGGGGCGCCCTTGTCGACCTCCTCGCCCGCCCGCACCGACACCGCGATCACCTTGCCCGGCATGGGCGCGCGCAGGCTGTGCTCCTGCTGATGGGCATCGCCTCCGGCGTGCAGGGGATCGACCAGGCCCAGCACCGTGCAGCGCCCGCCGAGGAACACGTGGCGGCGCTCTCCCGCGGCCACCACGGCCGCGTGCACGTGGCGGTCCCCCAGCCGGGCGCGCAGCTCGCCGCCGGCATCGACCCGGCCGCTGGCGAGCACGCCCGGCCCCTCGAGGCCGTCCAGCCGCAGGCGCCAGGCTCCCTCGCAGGCCTCGGCGAGGATTTCGCGGACCTGCTCGCCATGGCGCAGGCGCAGGCGCCGCGAGCCCGGGGCGTTGAGCCGCCAGGCGTCGGGCGCGGCCCAGGGCGCATCCGGCGCGCCGGGTGGCGCGAGCTCGGCCAGCGCGGCCAGCAGCCAGACATCGTCCGCGGGCGTCGGCTCGTCGGGGAACAACAGCGCCTG
>DAIDHU010000072.1 GCA_027451915.1 Thiomonas sp.
TATCGACTCCGGCGAAGCGCAGGACCTCCGCCAGCGAGGCCGGGCCGCAGGCGTTGGTGTCTTCGGGGTAGAAGGGCACCGCGGCCACGTGGGCCGCCTCGGGCAGGCCGGCCGGACGCTGTACCAGCCTGCCGTCGCGGAACTGCGGCGGACCCGAGGAGAGGGGCAGGGCACAGCCTCCCAGCGCCGCGGCCAGGGCCAGGGCCACCCCGAGTCCCTTCACGCGGCGCGGCGGGCGCGGCCCGGCCCAGGGGGCTCTCATCAAAGCGCGACCACGACCAGGATGGCCACCAGCAGGATGATCACGGTTTCCTGAAAGCCCAGGGTGCCCGCCGCGGGCATGGACTGGATGCGCGAGGCCAGGCTGGCCACCTCGGAGTCGCTGAGGGCGGCCACGCGCTGCCGGGTCAGGCCCGCGCTGACGCCCATCTGCTCCATGCGGTGGCGCACGTCGGCGCGCGCCAGGAACTGCTCGACCACCGTGCGGTCGTGCGCGATGTCGGCCGTGTCATGGCCGCCGGCCTGGCGGGCGATCTGCTGGGTGCCGATCAGGTCGGCCCGGGCCATGGGGGGCAGCGCGAGCATGCCGGCGCTGAGCAGCGCGGCCACGAGTTGGCTGGAAAGGCGTCGGGAGTGCATCATGGGTCTCCTGGGCGTACGGGCGCAGCGTTTGGCATGCCGGGCCGCCCAAGGCGGCCCGGCCCCCCGGGGCGGCCACGGCTCGGCCCCGGGGAAAGCGCAGCGAAAAGTTTACGACGAGTGCCTGGGCATCGTGTCCCCTGCGTCTGGATCGCCCCCGCTGGTGCGACCCGCCCCGGCCAGCCTATCGGCACGGCGCGGAATCGGCACCCGCGCCGCGCGCCACCCCAGCCGGCGCAGCCCGCGTGCGCTGGAGCCCGCCGGGGCGTAGCGGACGAGTTCCAGGTCCATCAGCAGCTCGCGCACGCCCTGCAGGCCCGGATCGCCGCCCAGCTCCCGGGCCAGCGCGGCGGGGTCCTGGGTGGGGCGGGCCCGCACCCCCGCCCGCCGCAGGCGCGCGCACAGCAGCGCGTAGGCTCGCTGCCAGGGATCGCGGCGCGAGCGGCCGCGCCACAGCAGCCAGGCGCCGCCCAGCGACAGCAGCAGGCCCAGGCTGAGCGCCGCGTCACCGCCCAGGCGCGCCGGATCGGTGGAGCCCAGGCCGAGTTCACGCAACAGGCGGCGCTGGCGCGTCTGACCGTACTCGAGCACCCAGTCGTTCCAGCTCTGGTCCACCGCGTCGCCCACATTGCGCAGCCAGCGCAGCGCGGTGGCGTCGCGGGGGCCGAGCATGGCCAGGCCGAGCAGGGGCTCGGCGGCGTCCAGGGTCTGCCCGCTGCGGTCGATGCGCGCCGGGTCGACCATGGCCGTGGGGTCGGCACGCACCCATCCGCTGCCCGCGACCCAGTATTCGGCCCAGGCATGGGCGTCGCTCTGGCGAACCACCCACAGGCCGTCCACCGGGTTCTCCGAGCCGCCCTGGTAGCCGGTGACCACGCGAGCCGGAATGCCCGCGGCCCGCATCAGCACCACGAAGGCCTGTGCGTAGTGCTCGCAAAAACCGATGCGTCGCCGGAACAGGAACTGGTCGATGGCGTCGGGCCCGGTGTAGGTGCCGGGATGCAGGCTGTAGCGAAAGGGTTGCTCGCGGAACATGCGCAGCGCCGCCGCCGCCACCGCTCGCGGCCCGCCGGCGGCCTCGCGCCGCGCCAGCTCGCGCCCCAGCGCGACGGTGCGCGGGTCGTGCCCCGCGGGCAGGAGGGTGTAGGCGCGCAGCCGGGCGGCCGGCTCGGGCGGCTCCCCGGCGTGGCGAGGCCAGGAGTCGAGGGTGTAGCGCGTGACCTGGCTGAGAGCATGGTCGGAGCGCAGATCCAGGTCGTGGCTCAGGCGCAGGTGGGTGCCGGGCTGCCCGCTCAAGGCCGGCGCGCTCGCCGGCAGGTCCAGCGCGAAGGCGAAATGGCGCTGCGTGGGCTGCAGGGTCACGGTATAGCGCACCGGCGCGCCGAGCCCGCGCACGGCCGGGGGCGGCGCGCCGCGGCCCTGCGGGGGCAGCGCGCTCCAGCGCCGGCCGTCGAAGGCGCCCAGCACCGGTCCGCGCCAGTACATCGCGCTTTGGGGCGGGCGCCTGCCCAGGAATCGCACGTTGAAGGCCACGCTGTCGTCCAGGGCGAGGCGCGCGATCGCGCCGGGATCCATGTCCGCGGCCAGGCCGGTGCGCGCGCGCGCATCGTCAGGCAGGCTCCACAGCGGTCCGCTCAGGCGCGGGAACAGCAGGAACAGCGCGGCCATCACGGGCAGGCCCAGGCCGATCAGGCGCAGGCCCAGCCCGAGGCGCCGGGCCAGCGGGGGGCGCCGGCCCGGCAGGTTGGCGTCGATCAGCGCGGTCAGCCATCCCAGGGTGCAGGCCAGCATCCACGCCGCGGCCGGCGCGGACTGGATGTAGAGGAACTGCGCGAACACGCAGAACAGGCCGAGGTAGAACACCACGTAGGCGTCGCGCCTGCGGCGCACCTCGAGCAGCTTGAGCGCCAGCAGCATGCACACCAGGCACACGCCGGGATCCCGTCCCACCACGCTGTGGTAACGCAGCAGCACCGCGGCCACGGCGGCCGCGAGCAGGCCCGCCAGCAGCAGGCGCGAGGGCAGGGGGCGCGAGCGCCAGGCCAGCGAGCCTCTCCACAGCAGCAGGGCCAGGCTGAACAGTCCGGCCCAGGCGGGCAGGCGCGGCAGCAGCGGAGCCACGCTCATGGCCGCCGCCGCGAGCACCAGCAGGGTGTCCTGCGCCTGCGTCGGCAGGGCGCGCAGGCGGGCGGCCGGCCCGGGACGCGACGCGGCAGAGGAGTCAGCCATGCCCGGCCTCTTCCGGCAGGCCCCAGGCGGCGAGCAGGCGCAGGCAGGCACGCG
>DAIDHU010000073.1 GCA_027451915.1 Thiomonas sp.
GCGGTGCAGGCCGCGCCGACCGCACCGACCGCAGCACCGACCGCCACCGGCCCCACCACGCCGGCACCCGGCGCGCATGCCGCGGCCGGAGGCCTGAGCTGGTCCTGGCCCGCGCAAGGGCGCATCGTGCAGGCCTACAACGGCAGCACCAGCAAGGGGCTGGACATCGCCGGCCAGGCCGGCGAGCCCGTGCGTGCCGCGGCCGCCGGCAAGGTGGTCTATGCGGGCAACGAGTTGCGCGGTCTCGGCAACCTGGTCATCGTCGAGCACGACGCCGAGTACATCTCGGTGTACGCGCACAACCAGAAGCTGCTGGTGCACGAGGGCGAACAAGTCCGGCGCGGCCAGACCATCGCGCTGATGGGTTCGACCGACGCGTCGCGCGTGGAATTGCATTTCGAGGTCCGGCTTCGCGGCAAGCCGATCGACCCGGCCCAGGTGCTGCCACCGCGATGAACGGCCCGAGCCTCACGCCCCGCCCATGCCCACGCGATCGCGCCAGCCTCCCGGCTCCGATGACACGCGGCGCGCGCGCTCCGCGCGGGGCGCGCAAGGCGCGCGCGATGCCCAGGGGCAGCGGGCGGATGGCCAGGCGCCGCCGGAGGAATCGCGCGACGGCGCCGATCCGGCCGCCGTCGAGCCGGCGCGTGAGTTCGAGGCCGACACCGACTCGGCCAGCCAGAGCGTGCTGCAGGCCTATCTGAACCGCATCCGCGGCAAGCCGCTGCTCAGCGCCCAACAGGAATTCGACACGGCGGTGCGCGCCCGCCAGGGGGACTTCGAGGCGCGCCAGGCCATGGTGGAGCACAACCTGCGGCTGGTGGTGTCGATCGCCAAGGGCTATGGCGGGCGCGGCGTCGCGCTCGCCGACCTGATCGAGGAAGGCAACCTCGGCCTGATGCACGCCATCGAGAAATTCGAGCCCGAGCGCGGCTTCCGTTTCTCCACCTACGCGAGCTGGTGGATCCGCCAGAACGTCGAGCGCGCGATCATGCAGCAGGCGCGCACCATCCGGCTGCCCGTGCATGTCATCCGCGAGCTCAACCAGGTGCTTCGCGCGCGGCGTCACCTGGAGGATTCCAGTCCCGACGGCAGCGCCTCCGTGGAGGACATCGCGAGCCTGACCGGGCGCAGTGCCGACGAGGTGTCGGATCTGCTCACCCTGGGCGAGCTGCCGGTATCGCTCGACCTGATGCGCGAGAACGCCGGTGGCGAGAGTTTCGTGGAGCAATTCCCCGACCAGCAGGCTCCCTCGCCGGACGATACGGCGCAGGCCCACGAGCTCGAGCGCCTGCTCGAAGGCTGGCTGGGCACCCTGGGCGAGCGCGAGCGCGAGGTGGTCGAGGCCCGCTTCGGGCTGCACGGGCGCGAGCTCGAGACCCTGGAAAGCCTGGCGCGACGCCTGGAACTGACCCGCGAGCGCGTGCGCCAGATCCAGCAGGAGGCGCTGGGCAAGCTCAAGCGCCGCCTGTCCGGTGGCGGGGTCGACAAATCCTCCGTACTCTGAAGGGCAAGCCGATGGCCGCACCGATTGTCGTATTCGACATCGAGACCATTCCCGACGCGCGGGCCGTGCGCGCGGCCGGCCTGGCCGACGCCGGGCTGGACGACGCGGCCGCCATCGCGCAGGCGCGGCAGCGCAGGCTGGAGGCCACGGGCAGCGATTTCCTGCCCATCGTGTGCCAGCGCGTGGTGGTGATCTCCTGCATGTTCCGCGAGGCCAGCAAGGGGCTGAAAGTGCATTCCTTCGTCGATCGAGGCGACCAGGAGGCCTCGGTGGTGCAGGGCTTCTTCCGCCTGATCGACCGCCACGAGCCCCAGCTGGTGTCCTGGAATGGCGGCGGCTTCGACCTGCCGGTGCTGCATTACCGTGGCCTGGTGCACGGCGTGCAGGCGTCCAAGTACTGGGACATGGGCGAGGACGACCGCGAGTACAAGTGGAACAACTACATCTCGCGCTACCACAGCCGGCACCTGGACCTGATGGACCTGCTGGCGCTGTACCAGGCGCGCGCCAATGCCGGCATGGACACCCTGGCGCAGCTGTGCGGCCTGCCGGGCAAGCTGGGCATGGACGGCTCGCAGGTGTATGACGCCTGGCAGCGCGGCGAGCTGGAGCAGATCCGGCGCTATTGCGAAACCGACGTGCTCAACACCTACCTGCTGTATTGCCGCTTCCAGCTCATGCGCGGCGGGCTGGCTCCGCAGGAACATGCCGACGAGATCGAGCTGGTGCGGCGCACGGTGGAGCAGTGGGCCGCCGAGGAGCCGCATTGGGCCGAGTACATGCGGGCCTGGTCATGAATCGGCGAGGTGGCGGTCGAGGCGCCAGGCCTGGCGCGAATCACGCTAGCAGCCCCGCCGCGGCCGAGGCCGAGCTGGAGTGGCTGCGGGTCGAATCCCTGGACCTGGAGGCGCGCGGCGTGGCGCATCGCGCCGATGGCAAGGTCGTGTTCATCCACGACGCGCTGCCCGGCGAGCAGGTGCGCGTGCGGGTGTTGCGCGGCAAGCCCAAGTGGGAGCAGGCGCAGGTGCTGCAGCGCCGCGGCGAGGCGTCCACGCGGGTGAAGCCGCGCTGCGAGCATTTCGGAACCTGCGGCGGCTGCAGCATGCAGCATATCGAGTTGCGCGCGCAACTGGCCTTCAAGCAGCGCACCCTGGAAGATGATCTGCGGCATCTGGCGCAGCTGCGCCCCGAGCTGATGCTGCGCCCCCTGGCCGGGCCCGACTGGGGCTATCGCAGGCGCGCGCGCCTGACGGTGCGCCTGGTGCCCAAGAAGGGTGGGGTGCTGGTGGGTTTTCACGAACGCGGCTCCAGCTACGTGGCCGACATGCGTTCCTGCCAGATCCTTCCGCCCCAGGTCTCGGCGCTGCTGCTGCCCCTGCGCGCGCTGGTCGGCTCGCTGTCCTGCCCCGACCGGCTGCCGCAGATCGAACTGGCCATGGGCGACGACAGCATCGTGCTGGTGCTGCGCAACCTGCAGGAACTGGACGCCCGCGACCTGCAACGCCTGCGGGATTTCGCCGCCGAGCACCAGGTCCAGTGGTGGCTGCAGCCAGGCGGCCCGCAAAGCGCCCAGCCCCTCGAGGCGCAGCAGGCGCTGCCTTCCTACACCTTGCCGGAGTTCGGGCTGCGCATGCCCTTCCGGCCCACGGATTTCACCCAGGTCAACCACAGCGTCAACCGGGCCCTGGTCTCGCGCGCCTTGCGCCTGTTGCGGCTGGCCCCCGGCGATCGCGTGGCCGACTGGTTCTGCGGCCTGGGCAATTTCACCCTGCCGCTGGCCACCCGCGCCGCCTTCGTGCTGGGGGTCGAGGGCAGCGAATCCCTGCTGGCACGCGCGATGGACAATGCGCGCGCCAGCGGGCTGGCCGCCCACGTGGCCTTCAGGGTCTCGAATCTGTTCGAGGCCGACGCCTCCTTCCTGCGCGATTGCGGCCCTTTCGACAAATGGCTGGTCGACCCGCCGCGCGAAGGCGCGCTGGCCCTGTGCAAGGCGCTGGTGGGAGCGATGGGGCGAGCGGTGGGCGACGACTCGGTGCCCGGCGACACGCTGGCCTCCGAGGGGCCGCCGACGCGGCCCGCCGGGCTGCCGGAGTTCACGCCGCCCCGGCGCATCGTCTACGTCTCGTGCAACCCGGCCACGCTGGCGCGAGACGCCGGCGTGCTGGTGCACCAGGGTGGCTACGCCTTGAAGGCGGCGGGGGTGGTCAACATGTTCCCCCACACCTCGCACGTCGAGTCCATCGCCGTGTTCGAGCTGCCCGAGGCGCGCTTCGCCCCATCCGGCGACGGCACGTCTTCCGAGCCACGCAAAGGCTCGTTCATCGAGCTGAGCGATCCGCTCACGGTGGAGGATCGAGTCATCGAGCGCAACAGGCCAGGCGCGGGCGCGGGTCCAGGCTGAGCGCCTGGCCCCGTGGCCACAACGCCGCATGCGCCCCGATGCGGCCCGATGCGGCCCAGCATGAATGGGCACACATGGGATGCCATCCCGGGACTGAAGACTCTGGCCGATGGCGGCCCATTGGCTTTTGTACATGGGGCCCTCGGCGTATGGACCTGTTCATACGTTGTCAGTATGGAGCCCGAGTGAACACCCGGTCGAATGGGTGTTGATCAGCAGATGACCCAAGGCGGCCAAATCGATGGCCTGGAACTGGGGCGCATCGCGGTGCAGCGGCAGCCGGGGCGCAACTGCCCTTGCCGGAAGGTCCGCCCCATGACTTCTTCCCCTCACGTGATTCGAACGCTCCCGCAACTGGGCATGCTGCTCAAGTCCGCGCGCCGCGACAAGAAGCTATCCCAGACACGGCTGGCCCATCGCGTAGGCATGGGGCAAAGTCGCGTCTCCGAGCTTGAGAGCGACCCGTCGGCGATGACGCTCAAGCAGCTCATGGCCTGGTGCTCCGAGCCCTGATGCGCTAACTCATTGATTTCAAAGCTTTGTGCATCAGAGACATGATGGCGCGGTCGAATGGGTGTTAACAAGCAGATGACCAAATCGCCCCCATAGCGGGCGCGGTATCTGGCGGGGAATGCGGTGGGTGAGCCACAATGTAGCTACAATGTGGTAGCATCAAGGCCTTGTCAAAAAGGGGGGATGAACCATGTTGACCGTTGACGTTCGTGCGCGTGTCGAGCCTGAACTCAAGCGCGAGGCTGCAGCAGTGCTGGAGGCCGCGGGCCTGGACGTGAGTACGGCCATTCGGTTGTTCCTGCGCAGCGTGGTCGAAAAGGGGGTTCTTCCCATGGAACTACCTCGCGCCAACCCCACGACGCTGGCCGCCATCCGTGATGCGAAGGCCGGCAGGACCAGCCGTACGACGCTCGAGGACCTCTGAGGGTGCCGCGAGCGCTTGAAGAAACCAGTCAGTTCAAGCGCGACAAAAAGCGCGTCAAGGGCTCTGGCCGCCATGACTGGACCAAGATGCGCGACTTGGTCGCAGAACTGATGAACGACCGCCCACTCGACCAGCGGTATCGAGACCATGCGCTGTCCGGGGAGTACGAGGGGGTCCGGGAGTGTCACATCACTCCGGACTGGCTTCTCATCTACGACAAACAGGGGCCCGTCGAGGGCGGCCTCCTGAAGCTCGTCCGAACCGGGTCTCACAGCGAGCGATTCTGAGGATGCAGCAACGTCCGACGGCTCCTTTTGTTGGCTTGCTGAGCCTTGGCTGCGTGCCAAGTCCTTGATATGACGAGGTTTTGGTCATCTGCTTATTAACACCCGGTCGAATCGCCATTATGTCTCTGATGCACATACCAACTCCGGAATGTGTGCTCGCAGTTCCTTGACCAAGAGGGCCGGCCGTTCGGCGTCGTCAAGGCCCTGCGCCCGGCAGGCAGATGGCTTCGCAGGCGACTTTGGATTAGGCTAGCCTCCATGAACACGGTTCTCTCCCCGATCGAGTCTGAATTCGGCACCCAGCAGGAAGCCCAGGCGCATGACGCCTGGTTCCGCAGCCGTGTGCTGGAAAGCATGGCCGACACACGACCAGCCGTGCCACATGACCAAGTGGTGGC
>DAIDHU010000074.1 GCA_027451915.1 Thiomonas sp.
GGGTGGTCTACGCCAACCTGAAAAAGCTGATCCTGTTTCTGTTCGTCACCTCGATCGACGAGGTGCTGGTGCTGCTGCTGGCGCTGCTGGGCGGTTTCGCGCTGCCCCTGGCGGCGGTGCAGATCCTGTGGGTCAACATCGTCACCGAGACCACGCTGACCGTGAACCTGGTCATGGACCCGCCCGACGGCGACGAGATGAGGCGCCCACCGGTGGCGCGCGATCAGCCCCTGCTCGATGCCTCCATGCTGGGGCGCATCGCCTTGCTGGTTCCGGTGGCCGTGGCGGTGACCTTCGGTTGGTTCGTCTGGCGCCAGGCCTGCGGGGTGGCCTATGAGACGGTGCGTACCGAGACCTTCACCCTTCTGGCCCTGTGCCAGTGGTTCAACGTGCTGAACTGCCAGTCGGCCGCCACCTCGGCGCTGCGCCTGGGCGTGCTGCGCAATCGCTGGCTGGTCGGGGGGTTCGCCCTCAGCATCACTCTGCAGGCCGCCGTGCTCTACCTGCCCGTGCTCAACCGGCTGTTCCACACGGTACCGCTGCCCTCGGCCACGATCCTGGCCATCGCCGCGGCGGCCAGTTGCGTGCTGTGGGTGGAGGAGCTGCGCAAGGGCCTCGTGCGCCTGCGCCTTCAGCCGGGTGCCGCGGCCTGAATCAGGGCGGCGGCCTCCAGCAGGCGCTGCAGCGCGGGGTGCTCGATGCGCCTGCGCGCGGCAATGGCGTAGAAACTCTCGCTGACGTCGGCGCTCAGTCCCAGGCGCACCAGGCCCGCCTCGCCCAGCAGCTGCGGCGTGGACCAGTCCGGCGCGGCGAAGGCTCCCATGCCCGACTGTCCGAAGCTGGCCAGCAGGGCGCTGTCCTCGAACTCTCCAACCACGCGCGCGCGGATCTCTTGGCGCGCGAGCCAGTCTTCCAGGCGCGCGCGCAGGGCCGCGTGGGTGCTGGGCATCAACAGGGGCAGGCGGCCCAGGGCCTGCGGGAAGGCGACGCCCTCGGCTTGTCGGGCCAGCGCGGGTGCTGCGAACCAGGCTACCTGGGCGCTGCCCAGCAGCCTGCTGTGGAGTTTCAGGCTGGGATGGGGCGGCGCGGCGCGATCGGCGAGCACGATGTCCAGCCGGTGCAGCGCCAGCTCGGCCAGCAGTTCGTCGAATTCCCCTTCGAGCCCGACCAGGCGCGTGCGCCCGTCGTCGCCCAGGGGACGCAGCAGCTGGCGCACCAGCAGCTTGGGAAGACTGTCGGCGATGCCCACGCGCAGCGCCATGCCCTCGCCCGCCGCCGCCTGCGCCACGGCCTGCGGAACACGCTCGGCCAGCTGGAACATGGGCTCGGCCAGCTCCAGCGCCGCGCGCCCGGCCGGGGTCAGTTCCACGCCGCGCGCGCGCACGCGCAGGAGCGCGAATCCCAGGTCGCGCTCGAGGTCGCGCAACTGGGAGCTGACGGTCTGCACCGCCACGCCCAGCCGGCGTGCCGCCGCGCTCATGCTGCCCTCGGTCCCCACCACCCAGAAGACCTGCAGATGCCTCAGTTTGTAGGCCGCCATGGCTCGATTCCCCGTCCCTGAGTGTCCCGCAGGCACCGGAATCCCTTCCGCCTCCCTGGGGATGTTTCGATTTTCTCGAAGTTTGTCTCAGTCAAATGTAGGGGATTTCGAAGTGCAAGGGCTCGCCGCTGAGTCTACACTTCGCATGTATCAAAACATTACCTGCCAGCCCTGAGCATCCGGAGCGCCTGCGCTCCCGCGGGGCCCCCGATGGAGCCGAGGCCATGTCCGAGTCCACAAGCATTTCCAAGCCCGCCCGACGCGCCCGCCATGCCGCGCGGGCGCTCGCACTGATTTTGGGGGCCGGCCTGCTGCTGTCCAGCCTCGACGCCGCCGCAGCGAGGCTGGGCGGAGGACGCGCCAGCGGCCTGTACCGGCCGCAGGTCACCCGCAACGCACCGGTGCGGCCGGCGGATACCGGCACGCGCGCCCAGGCGGGCACGCGCGCCGACGCCCGCGGCGCCCCGGCGGCGCCCGCGCCCGCGGCCACGCCGCGGCGCAACGCCTGGCTGGGCCCGCTGGCCGGGCTGGCCGCCGG
>DAIDHU010000075.1 GCA_027451915.1 Thiomonas sp.
CGCCTGCGCGCGTCGCGCCAGGGTGACGAGGCCGAAGCTGGCGCTGGACTGCAGCGGCGGATCCAGGGTCAGCTCCCGCAGCTCCGGCGCGACCGCGCGCACGGCCAGCAAGATGGCATCGCTGTGGGTGGCCACGTCGACCAGGCTGAGCAGATCGTCACCGCGCAGGCTCACCCAGGCATCGGGATGGGCCTCGGGCCCGTAGCGCTGCACCAGGGTGCGCGCGATCTCATCGCTCAGCGGCGTGCAGGCCAGCGGATAGTCGCGCAGCTGCTCGAAGCGCAACTTGCGCTGGCGCGCCAGCGCATGCCCGGGGCGGCACAGGAAAGCCCCGCGCATGCTCAGGGGCATCTCGATGTGCAGGTCGCTCGATGGCGGCACGGAAAGCAGGTCGACCACCAGCGCATCCAGGGTCCTGGCGCGCAGGCGCTGAAGCAGCAGCGCGGCGCCGCCGCGGGCGAGTTCCAGGTGCATGGCGCGGTCGCGCGCGGCGAAGGAGGCCAGCAGGGGGCGGGTCAGGAAGGCGGCCGGCCCCGAGCCCAGACCCACGGCCAGGCGTCCGGCCCGCCCGTCGCGCAAGCCGGGGCCAAGCTCCAGGATGTCGCGGGCGTCGTCGAGCAGGCGGCGCGAGCGCTCGAGCACGTCACGCCCCAGCGGCGTGAGTTCGATGCGGTGCCCGATCCTGTCGAAAAGCGCGAAGCCCAGCTCGTCTTCGAGGGCGCGGATGCTGCGGCTGAGCGCGGGCTGGGTGATGAACAGGCCGCGAGCGGCCCGGCTGAACGAGCCGGTGTCGGCCAGGCCCACGAAATGACGAAGCTGGGTCAGTTGCATGGCGTACATCCAAGCCTGGAATGCATGGAATCGCTGCTAATTATGCATTGGACACAAGGTTTCTCCCCGCCTAGATTGGACGGCGTGTTCCTTGCAGAGCCTTTCAGCGCCCATGTCGAGCCCCCTCCATTCCTTGCTGCCTTGCTCCGAGGAGCTCGCGGAGTTCGTCGCGCTGCGGCGCGATCTGCACCGCCATCCCGAAATGGCCTTCGCCGAGCACCGCACGGCGGCACGCGTGGCGCAGTGTCTGCGCGAATGGGGCTACGAGGTGGAGGAGGGCGTGGGTGGAACCGGCGTGGTCGGCCGACTGCGCCGGGGCGACGGCAGCAAGCGCCTGGGCCTGCGCGCCGACATGGATGCCCTGCCGATCCAGGAGGCCAGCGGCAAGCCCTATGCCAGCTGCCACGAGCACGTGATGCACGCCTGCGGGCACGACGGGCATACCGCGATGCTGCTGGCCGCCGCGCATGGCATCGCGCGGCGCGCGAGCATCGACGGCACGCTGCACCTGATCTTCCAGCCCGCCGAGGAGGGAGGCGCCGGCGCGCGGCGCATGATGGACGACGGACTGTTCCAGCGCTATCCCTGCGACGCCATTTTCGGCATGCACAACATGCCGGGCATCCGCAGCGGCCGTCTCGTGCTGCGCGAGGGCGCGGCGATGGCCTCCAGCGACTACGCCACGGTGACCCTGCGCGGTGTCGGCGGCCATGGCGCGCTGCCCCAGCACGCGCGGGACCCGCTGGTGGCCGCCGCCAGCATCGTCATGGCGCTGCAGACCATCGTCGCTCGCAACGTGGACCCGCAGGCCATGGCCGTGATCACGGTCGGCGCCTTGCACGCCGGGCGCGCCAACAACGTGATCGCCGAGCAGGCGGTGATGGAGATCAGCCTGCGCAGCCTGGACCCGCAGGTGCGCCAGCTGCTGCGCCGCCGCCTGCACGAGCTGGTGCAGGCGCAGGCCCGCAGCTTCGAGGTGCAGGCGCAGGTCGACTGGCGTGACGGCTACGCGGTGCTGGTCAACGACGCCGCCCAGACCGAGTTCGCGCGCCAGGTCGCCCTCGAACTCCTGGGCCCGTCGCAGGTCGAGCCGCAGGGCCCGGCGCTCAGCGGCAGCGAGGACTTCGCCTTCATGCTGGAACAGGTGCCGGGCAGCTATGTGCTGATCGGCAACGGCGAGGGCGGCATCGACGCCCCCGCCTGCATGGTGCACAACCCGCAGTACGACTTCAACGACGACATCCTGCCCGTAGGCGCAGCCTACTGGACGCTG
The DNA here is from genome assembly GCA_027451915.1 of Thiomonas sp. GTDB lineage: Bacteria > Pseudomonadota > Gammaproteobacteria > Burkholderiales > Burkholderiaceae_C > Thiomonas_A. The sequence goes on from DAIDHU010000075.1 coordinate 2,105, forward strand.
CTGGCCGAACGCTTCCTGGCGCCGTCGGGCTCGACGGAGCATGCCGGCCCCGCCGCGGCCTGATTCCGCGGCCCGACCCCGCGCTCCGATCCCGCGCTCCGATCCCGCGCTCCGACCCTCCACCCCCCCAACGCTCAACCCTACCCTACAACACGAGGAGACATGTCATGAGCCACCCCATCGACCCGCGGCCGGCGCATCGCCTGCGCGCCACCCTGCGCCGTGGCGTCGGCGCCGCCGCGATGCTCGCCGCCGCGATCGGCCTGGGCGCGCCGAGCCAGGCCGCGCCCGCCCCGGTGCCCTCGAGCATCCGCATCGGCACCCTGTACGCCAGCACCGGCCCCTTCGCGGTGCCCTCGCTGGCCCAGTACGCGGGCCTGCGCTTCTGGGCCGACAGCGTCAACCACGCCGGCGGCGTGTACGTGAAGGCCTTCCACAGGAAGATCCCGGTGAGTATCGTCGCCTACGACGACCTGAGTTCCACCTCCACGGCCACCGCGCTGTACAACCGCCTGATCACCCAGGACAAGGTGGATCTGCTGGCCTCGGACTTCGGCTCCGTGCTGACCTCGGTGGCCGTGCCCCTGGCCGCCGAGCACAAGATGCTGCTGCTGGACCAGAGCGGGTCCAGCGAGAAGTTCTTCACCGGTGCGACACCCTACCTGGCGGATGTGAGCATCCCCACCACGGCCCCCGAGGGCGTGCTCCTGACCCGCTTCCTGCTCGAGCACAAGCTCCGCCGGGTGGCCGTGATGTACGACGCCAACGACTTCGACGCGCCGCTGGCGCGCAGCATCCAGGAATCCCTGGGCAAGGCCGGGGTGCAGCCGGTGTACTACCACGCGGTGCCGACCACGGAATCGAACTACAACGTGCTGCTGCACACCGTCGCCGCGACCCATCCGCAGGCGGTGCTGGAACTGGGCTACCCGCCCAACGACATCTCCTTCCTGCGCACCCTGGCGCAAAGCGGCCTGCATTTCGACCTGACCCTGACGGTGTTCCCGGGCCAGATGCTCGGCCTGATCGAGCACAACGTCGGCGCCAGGGCGCTGGCCTACACCTACACCTACCCGACGCCCCCGCTGGTGCACTACGCCAAGGTCAGCTACGGCATGGACACCGCCAGCTTCGCCCAGACCTTCGAGCAGGCCACGCACAAGGCGCCGACCTACCTCGATTGCGTGGGCTACAACACGGGCCTGATGGTCGAGGGCATGCTGGGAACGGCCGAGCACTTCAGCCAGGCCGACTTCCACCAGGCGCTCGCGCAGCTTTCGGGCAAGACCCGCACCCTGCTCGGGGCCTTCGCGCTGAGCCCCGAGGGCGCGCAGACCGGCCAGTACTTCCCCATCGGGCAGATCGTGCCGGATGGCAAGGACCTCAAGGACCTGAAGGTCCAGCTGGTCTATCCCCCGCAGGTGGCGACCGCGCCCGCAGTGATTCCGGCCCCCGCGCACTGAGTTCGCGCGACGGGCCCGGCTTCGACGCGCCGCGTCGAGGCGGGCTGGAGGGGCGGGCTGGAGGGGCGGCGCGCGGACGGCCCGCGTGGGGAGGGCGCAATGGCCCGCGTGCCGACGGGGCGCCCGCGGCGCAGCACAATGGCCGGGCTTCGCGCGCTTCCCCGATGCCCCTGCTGGCCTGTGCAATGCTCGTCGGATGCTGGCTGCACCTGCGCCAGGCCGGGCTGTGGCCGCAGGCCGCCTACCTCGCGATGATCCTGGGAGCGGCGGTCTCGCTGGCGGGGCTGGCGTGGCTGCGCCTGCAGTTTGCGGCCGGGGGCGCGCGCCTGCGCGTCCTGCGCGCTCTGCTCACGGCCTGCGCTGCGGCCGAGCTGGTGTTCGGCCTCGCCGGCTGGCGCGCGCTGCCCCGGCTGCGCGACCGTCTGGCGCCCGAGTTGTGGGGCGCCAGCCTGCGCGTGCAGGGCGTGGTGCTCGGCCTGCCCGCGCTGGATGCCGGGGCGACGCGCT
>DAIDHU010000076.1 GCA_027451915.1 Thiomonas sp.
AGATCGAAACCCTGTTCGCACGCCTGCAGGCCGCCAACCCGCAGCCGGTCAGCGATCTGCACTACCGCAATCCCTTCGAGCTGCTGGTGGCGGTGGTGCTGTCGGCCCAGGCCACCGACGCCAGCGTGAACAAGGCCACGCCGGCGCTGTTCGCCCAGGCCCCCACCCCGCAGGCGATGGCAGGGCTCGGCGAGGAGCAGGTGGCCGGCTTGATCCGCACCATCGGGCTGTACCACACCAAGGCGCGCAACGTGGTGGCGCTCAGCCGCGCCCTGGTGGAGCAGCATGGGGGCGAGGTCCCGTCGTCGCGCGAAGCCCTGGAGGCCCTGCCCGGCGTGGGCCGCAAGACCGCCAACGTGGTGCTCAACGTCGCCTTCGGCCAGCCCACGCTGGCCGTGGACACCCATGTGCTGCGGGTGGCCAACCGGCTCGGGCTGGCCCGCTCGGACAAGCCGCTGGAGGTGGAAAAGGCCCTGCTCAAGCGCGTGCCCGCGGCCTACGCCCACGACGCCCACCATTGGCTGATCCTGCACGGGCGCTACGTCTGCAAGGCCCGACAACCCGAATGCTGGCGCTGCGCGCTGACCGACCTGTGTCCCTACCCCGCCAAGTCCCCCCTGCCCACCCGCAAGCCCCCGAGCCGATCCGCGGCGTCCTGAGCGCCGCGGGCGGCGAGGCGGGTGTTCGCGCCCCGCGGCAGGCGGCGGCCCCGATGCGCAGGCGCCTGCTGCTGTGGGGCGGCGCCTTGCTCGCGACCCCCGCCGCCCGGGCCGCCCTGAGCGTACACGACGACTCCGGGCAGGAACTTCGCCTGGCGCGCCCGGCGCGCCGCATGGTCGCGCTGTCGCCCCAACTGGTCGAACTGAGCCTGGCCGCCGGAGCCGGCTCGCGGCTGGTCGGCACCATTGGCGGAGCCAGGCTGCCCGAGGCGGTGCGCGCGCTGCCGCGGGTGGGCGACGCTTTCGGGCTGAACCTGGACGCCCTGGCCATGCTGCGCCCCGACCTGGTGCTGGCCTGGAAATCCGGAACCCCGGCGCGCCAGGCCGCCGCCTTGCGCCGCCTGGGCATCCCCGTGTACTGGAGCGACATCCAGCGCCTGCGCGACGTGGGCGAGACGGTGCTGCGCATCGGCGAGCTGGCCGGCACGCGCGCCATCGCGCAGGCCTGGGCCGGCGACTACGCCGCCCGCCTGCTCGCGCTGCGCGAGCGCGAGCGCGGTGCAAGCCCGGTGCGCGTGTTTTTCCAGGTCTGGCCGGCGCCGCTGATGACCATCGGCGCGCGCCAGCCCATGGATCGCGCGATCACCCTGTGCGGCGGGGTCAACGTCTTCGGGGATTTGCGGGCCGCGACCGCGCAGGTCAGCCGCGAAGCCGTGCTGGCGCGCGACCCGCAGCTCATCCTCGCGGCTAGCCCCGATGCCGGCGCCTTGCAGGCCTGGCGGGCCTTCGGGAGCATCTCGGCGGTGCGCCACGCGCGCCTGGTGCTGCTCGACCCCGACGGACTGCCGCGCATGGGCCTGCACACGATCGACGCGCTCGAACAGTTGTGCCGGGTGATCGACGCGACCCGCCGGACCCTGGCGCGCTGAGACCCGCGCTCAGTCCTGCGCGACCCAGAGCACGCCGCGGCCGGGCCTGTCGATGCGCTGCCAGGCGCAGTCGTAAGCCCGGCGCAGCGTGGACTCGCACAGGACCTGCGAGGCCTCCCCCGCCGTCCACGCGCCGTCGGGCAGCAGCGCCAGCACGTGGGTGGCCACCGCCGCGACCCAGTTCAGGTCGTGCGCGCTGAACACCATCGCGCGCGCGCCGCCCGGCGCGACGTGTTCGCGCAGCAGGCGCGCCAGGCTGGCCTGGTGGCGCGGGTCCTGGAAACTGACCGGCTCGTCCAGCAACAGCAGCGCGGACTCCTGTGCCAGCGCCTGCGCCAACGCCACGCGCTGGCGTTCACCGGAGGACAGGCGCAACAGGGAGCGTCGCGCAAGCTCCTGGGCGTCCACGGCCTGCAGCCAGTGCAGGGCGCGCTGCTCGTCGGGCTCGCGCTGGCCCAGCATCAGCGCATCCAGCACGGCAATGCCGAATCGATCGTGGGGCAAGGCCGGCATGTAGGCGCGCAGCCGGGCCTGACGCGCCGGGGACATGCCGCGCAGGGGCTCGCCAGCCAGTTCCAGGCTGGCCTGCCCGGGCTCGATCAGCCCGCACAGCACCCGCAGCAGCGTGGACTTGCCGGCGCCGTTGCGCCCGATGAGAGCCCAGCGCTGGCCGGGATCCAGGTCCAGCCGCAGATCGCGCACCAGGCAGCGCGTGCCGGCACGCACCTGGCCGGCGCGCAGGCGCAGCAACCCCGAGCGCTCGCTCACGCCTGCCCCCGCAGCAACAGGCCGACGAACACGGGCGCTCCGACCAGCGCCGTGATGGCCCCCACGGGAAGCTCGTAGGGCGTGGCCACGCCACGCGCCAGGGCATCGGCCCCGAGCAGCAGGGCGGCACCGAGCATCGGCGCGGCCCAGGCCTGCTGGTGCATGCGCTGCACCCCGCGCAGGCGCAGCACATGCGGCACCACGAGGCCGACAAAACCGATGGCCCCCGCCTGCGATACGGCGGCCGCCGTGGCCAGCGCGGCCGCCAGCACCAGGCCCAGGCGCAATCGCTGCACCGGCTCGCCCAGCAGCCAGGCCTGCTCGCCGCCCAGGGCCACGCGATCCAGGCGCCGCGCGCCCAGGCGCAACAACAGCGCAAGCAAGGCGGCCAGAAGGCACAGCAGCCATCCACGCGTGGCCCCGGACAGGTCGCCCACCAGCCAGAACACGGCGCCGCGCAGGCTGTGCTCGGGGACCAGCGCCAGGGTCAGGGTCGAGCAGGCCCCGAACACCGCCGACAGCATGGCGCCGATGAGGATGAGTTGCGCCGGCGCCTGCTCCTCGGTGGCGGCCAGTGCGCGCCGGCCCAGCAGCAGCAGCAGGCCGAGCGCGGCCAGCGCCCCCAGCAGGCTGCCCAGGCCCAGCAGGCCCCCGAAGGCCACCAGCATGAGCAGCGCGCCCAATCCAGCGCCCCCGGAGGCTCCGAGCACGTAGGGATCGGCCAGGGGATTGCGCAGCAGCAGTTGCATGGCCAACCCCGCCTGCGCCAGCAGCGCCCCGACCCCCGCGGCGGCCAGCGCGCGCGGCAGGCGCAATTCGCGCACCAGGGGCCATGACCAGCCGGCCGCCCCGACCCCCAGCTCCAGCGCCAGCATGCCCGCCACCAGCAGGCCCAGCAGCAGCGCCAGTGCGGCGCTGCTGGGGGAACGCACGGCGGCTTCGTGGGTACTCGGATTCGCGACGGGCGGGGTCATGGGGGTGGCATCGGGGTCGGCAAGAAGGGGGTGGGCGGGAAGCCTTGCGCCGCGCCCCACACTATAGAATCGGCGCCATGAACCCTGCCGCCGATTGGAGCGCACAGCTCGAGGACATCCAGGCCAAGGTCGAACGCCTGGCGTTGCGCCATGCCGAGGCCGGGCGCACCCAGGCCTTGCTGCAGCAGCGCGTGCAACAACTCGAAGCCGAGCGCGACAGCCTGCGCCAGCGCCTGGGCGAGGCGCGCGCGCGCGTGGACCAGTTGCTGGCGCGTCTGCAGGGCCCTCAGGACGGGCAGGCGGCGCCGGGCGCCGCGGAGGGCAGGTGATGGGCGCGCCGACGACGACCACGCT
>DAIDHU010000077.1 GCA_027451915.1 Thiomonas sp.
GATGTACCTGCGACTGTGGGTGGTGATCGCGGTGCTGGGGCACCGCGACGCGGCGCTGCGCCTGGCCCTGCCCTTCGGGGCCCTGTGCGCGCTCAGCCTGGGCGTGACCTGGCTGCTGTGGCGCCGCGCGGCGGGTGCCGCGGGCGAGTCCGCGCCGGCGCCCGCGCAGATGACTCCACGCAATCCCCTGGACCTGCCGGTGGCCCTGCTGTTCGCCGCGCTGTTCGTGGTGTTCGCGGCGCTCACCGCCTTCGTCACCTCGCGCTTCGGCGTCAGCGGACTGAACGTGCTGAGTTTCGTGGTCGGCCTCAGCGATATCGACCCCTTCGTGCTGTCGCTGCTGGCCGGGCATTTCCAGGTCGGGCCCTCGGCGGTGATCCACGCGGTGCTCATCGCCTCGGGCAGCAACAACCTGCTCAAGGCCGCCTACGCGCTGGGGCTCTCGCGGCGCCGCGACATGCTGCCGGCCGCCGCCTGGCTGGCCGCCAGCATGCTGCTGTCGCTGGCCTGGGCGGCGCTGGCCGGCTGAGCCGGGCGCCGGGACGCGAGGGCGCCCGGCTCAGCCCCGCTCAGCCCCGAGGGATATGGGCCCGCACGTAGCCCCATACCTCGGAGAAGCTGAGCTCGCCGTCGCGGCGGCGGTCCATGGCCCGAAAATGCTCGAGCGCGTAGCCCCAGTGCGCGCGCCGCGCCCCCCGCCTGCTGACCAGGTGGCTGCGCGGGTTCTCCGCGCGGTCGAAGTAGCGCCGCATGTCGCGTTTCATCATGCGCACCATCTGCTCCAGGGTCGGGGGCGGCGTGGCGGTGCCCGGACGATCGGGTGGGGGTTGCACGAAGCCCTGCACCACCTGCGGATCGAGGCCCGGCGATGCGAGGGCGCAGGGCGCCCCTAGCGTCAGGGTGCCCGCTCCCAGCGCCAGCAGGGCCGCGCCCACGTGCATGCGCGCGACGCCGCGCGGAAACGATCGGAAGGCAGCTTTCATCGGAAGATCCTCGAGGGCTTGTCCGCGGACCAGCTACCGGTCGCGACGCGCGCGTAGTAGTGGTCCAGCGTGGTCTTGAAGGCGTCGTGGGTGATGCGGGTGAGGTACAGCATGTGCCCTCCCGGGTACAGGCGGAACTCGACCCTGCGGCACAGCCTTGCGCTGTGCAGGTCCAGCAAGGTCTGGAAAAACGGCGCGATCAGGTCTTGCTCGCCCTGCCCGATGAGCACCGGCAGGCGGCCGCCGAGATCGATGGCCTCCATCAGGTCGCTGATCGTCTGCGGCGCATGGCTCAGGTCGCCGTCGTGGTTCCAGTTCCAGTAGTCGATCTGCCTGGAGTTGAGCAGTACGTAGGGCGCGACGCTGTGGTATTGAAGGAAGTCGTTGAAATACTGGCGCTGCGCGACCACGATGGCCTTGTTGAAATAGTCCGCGCCCTGCGCGGGGTGCTCCGGCTCTCCGTTGAAGTTCACGTAACCCCTGGCCCGCTTCGGCGTCGTCACCATGGCGTCGTAAGGGTCGAGGCGAAAGCTTTCCCGGTCCCATTCCGCGTTCGACAGTCCGAGTGCCGCCGAGCCGTAGTCGACGAGGTCCATGTTGAACACACGGGCCCAGTCGGCGGCCTTGAGCCCGCTGGCCCGCGCCATCGCCTGGAAGACCTTCTGCTGCCCGGCGGGGAAGTCGCCGGGGACGTAGGGAGGATCGTGGGCCTCGGAAAAGGCGCTGCTGGCCACCGTGGCCCGCCAGGCCTTGTACTCGGAAACCCAGGTGGAATGCACGAAGGCCATGTCGCGCCAGGCCTGGCGCGAGGCCTGGGCCACGTCGCTCGCCCGATGGGTCTGCGCATAGTGCGCCATGAGGAAACCGGGAATGTCGCCCTCGCAGGATACGGGCGGGTTGGTGTAGGCGATGGTGTGGTCCGGCCCGCGTTGCAAGGGATTGTCCGCAGTGGCCCAAGCGGTGTCGCAATTCGACTTGAAGTCCATGATCGGCGAGTTCATGATCACCCCGCTGAGCACCGGCGCGCCCTTGGCCAGAGGGCCCTGCTGTTCCATCAGCCTGGCGACGATGGGGGTGCGAATGCCGCCGTAGGATTCTCCGTACAGGAACTTGGGCGACATGCGGCGATGGTTCGCCTGCAGCCAGTCGTCGATGAAGTCCAGCACCGAATGGGCGTCGGAATCGACGCCGGCGAAGGACTGGTTGATCCGCGGAGCCACCGCCTCGGACAGGCCGGTGCCCACGGGATCGACGAACACCATGTCGGTGTCGCCGAGCAGGGTGTCGGGGTTGTCAGCCAGCTTGAAGCGCGGCGAGCTTGCGAGCGCTGACCGCGGCACGTTGGCCTCGTCCATGCGCAGGGTGCGCGGTCCCCAGGCCCCCAGCTCGAGGTACACGGCCGACGAGCCGGGTCCGCCGTTCCAGAAAAAGGTCACCGGACGCTTCGCCGCGGGCTGGCCGTCCAGGGTGTACGCGACGTAGAACATGGAGGCCACGACCTTGCCGCTCTTTTGCGAGCGCACCAGCAGGTGGCCGGCGGTCGCGGTGTAGGAACGCTCGCGCCCCTGCAGGATCATGGTGTGGTGCGTGACGGCCGCGCCCGAGCGCGCGAATGCCACGGGCAGCGATGCGCCGGCTTGCATCTCGTAGGCCACGGGGTCGTTGTAGGCGTGGTAGGCCGCGGCGCCCGGGCCCGCGGCCGCAGTCGGGCCTCCACCGCCACAGGCGCTGAGCGTGGCCGCGGCGACGAGCACGGCGTACCAGCGACAGGCGGGGAGAGCGGGCGCCAGGCCCGGCCTGCGAAGAACGGACAAGCGCTGCAAGAGCTTGGGCGGCGGCGCACCATGACGGAATCTGGGCATGTTCGATCGAGGTCTGGTCGTTTCAAGAACACCATGCGGATGCATGGCACCATCCCCCCGAACTCTCCGACTCGCGCACGGCTGTGCGCGCGTTCCTCCGCAAAGACTAGGACAGGAAAACCGTCCCGATCGCGACGACTCAAGCCCGGCTAAGGGGCGCCTAACAGGCGCTTGAATCCAGGGCTCAGCGGGCGCGCCCCTGCGCGTAGAACCGATCCAGGCTCGCCTTCAGCCACGCATGCGAGGGCCGCGTGAGGTACACCATGTGCCCGCCCGGATACAGGGACACCGGAACCTTCCCGGCCAGGCCCGCCGCGCGCAGGTCTCGCATGGTCTGGTAGAAGGGAGCGGCCGTGTCCTGCTCGCCATGGGTGATGAGCACCCGCAAGCCGGGGTTCAAGGCGATCGCCTCGTACAGGTCGGACACCGACTGCGGATGGTTGCTGTGGTCGCTGCCGTGGTGCCAGTTCCAGTGCCTGGGCCAGCGCGACACCACATAGGGGCTCGGGTCGCGGTATTGCAGGAAATCCGACGTGAAGCGCTGCTGCGCCCGCAGCACGCTGGCGTTCAGGTAGTCCGCCCCCGTGACCCAACGCTCCCAGTGTCCGTCGGGCGTGACGTAGCCGCTCAGGCGCGGCGGCAGACGCACCATGGCGTCGTAGCGGTCCACGCGCGACCAGCTCACGTCCCACT
>DAIDHU010000078.1 GCA_027451915.1 Thiomonas sp.
GCATCGGCCGCCAGCAACAGGGGCTCGATGGCTTCGTCGGCGGGAACGCTGAAATGCACCTGCGGCGTGTCCGGCGCGCGCTGCGCCCGGTGCCAGTGGTTGGGATGGTGGCGCACCACCAGCGAGGCCTCGGGGCGCTGCTCCACCCAGGCGCGGGCGCGGGCCTCCATGGCCAGCGCCAGCGCATCCCCCGCCGGCCACGGCGAGCCGGGGTGCGCCTGCGCCTCGGGCTGCGTGGCCACCAGCACCAGCCGGCCCGGCTCGCGTCCCCAGCGCTGCGCCCAGCGCCGGCGCAGGGCGCGCGCCTGCTCGCGCAGCCGCGGCTCCCGCAGCGCGTCGAAGGCCGGATTGCCGGTGACCACGATGCGCCCGGCCTCCCAGCCCGCGGCCAGCAGGTTGTCGCGCACAGCGTCGGCCAGCACGCACACGCGGTCCGGCCGCTGGCGGCGCGCCGCGAAGGGGTCGCCGGGCTGGGCGAACAGGTCCAGCAGCGCCAGGCTGGGGATGCCCAGGGCCTGCGCCGCCTCCAGCGCTGCCTGCTCGCTGCGCGGCGAATTCGTCGTGAGCAGCAGCTCCGGACGCAGCGCGCGCAACACGCGCTCCAGGAACACGCGGGGGTGGAAACCCTGGCGTCCGCGCTCGGCCAGCACCCGCGCGGCCTCCTGGTCGCCCAGCTGGCGCTGCAGCGACCAGGCGTTGATCCCCAGGTAGGCCAGGGTCTCGGACGGCGCGATGTCGGGATGGCTGTTGCCGGGCTGCAGCTCGCGCCCGAGGCGCAGCGCCTGTTCGCGCTCCGCCGGCTCCAGCAGCGCCAGCAGCGACTCGTAGCCCAGGCTGTCCCAGCCCGCGGCGCGGGCGGCGCGGCGCGCCGTGGTCAGCGCCAGGAGCTGGATGTTCCAGTGGGGATGCCTGCGCCGCAGCTCGCCCAGCACGGGCAGCAGCATGGCCACGTGGCCGCCGCCGTAGGCCACCGCCAGCACGCGCCGGGTCGGGTTCATGCGGGGTCGAGCTCCGGCTGGAAGCGCCGCGCCCAGATCTCCAGCGCCGCCAGCGCGCGCAGCTCGCGTGTGTGGTTGGCGCTGCCGTCCACATGCTGCTCGAACAGCTGGCGCAGGCGCGCCGGCTGGAACAGGCGCGCGGCCAGCGCATCCTCGGCGAACAGCAGCTCGTGCAACCAGGCCTTGCGCGGTCCGCGGAACCATTCCCCGATGGGCACCGTGAACATCTGCTTGCGCCGCATCGCCAGATCCTCGCCGATCAGCGGCTGCACGGCGCGCTTGAACCAGTGCTTCTTGTCGCCATCGACCAGCTTGGTCGAGCCGGGGCTGCGGAAGGCCAGCTCCATCAAGCGCCAGTCCAGGAAAGGCGTGCGCGCCTCCAGGGACACGGCCATGCCCATGCGATCAGGCTTGACCAGGTTGTTGCCCGGCAGCAGCAGCATCATGTCCAGGAACAGCATCTGGTTCACCCGGTCGAAATGCCCCGCCTGGCGCAGCCAGGGCAGGGCCACGTCACGCACGCTGTCCACGTCGCGCAGGCGCTGCTGCAGCCAGGGTTGCAACAGTTGCGAGCGGCCCTGCGCGCCGAACAGCCCCGTGCGCTCGACCAGGGTGCGGGCGAAGGCCTCGTCGTCCAGCGCCTGCAGCGCCGGGTCGGCCAGCAGCGCCGCGTATTTGTCGTAGCCGGCGAACAGCTCGTCGCCGCCGTCGCCGGTGAGCACCACCTTGACTTCCTGCGCCGCCAGGCGCGCCACCTCCAGCGTGGGCAGGAAGGATGCGTCGCCGTGGGGCTGGTCGCAGTGCCACAAGGCACCGGGCCAGGCGTCGAGCAGGTCGGGCTGCACGATGCGCTCGTGATGCCGGGTGCCGAAGCGGCGCGCGGCCTCGCGCGCGAAGGGTGACTCGTCGAAGCGCGCATCGTCGAATCCGATGCAGAAGCTGCGGACCGGTTCGCGCACGTGGCGCGCCATCAGCGCCACCACGGTGCTCGAATCCACGCCACCCGACAGGAACGCGCCGAAGGGCACGTCGGCGCGCAGGCGCAGGCGCACGGCATCGTCCAGCAGGCCCAGGAACTGCTCCTGCCAGACGCCGAACTCCTGCTGTGCCGGCTGCTGCTCGGCCAGGTTCCACCAGCGTCGCAGCCGCGCGCCGCGCGTGTCCACGCTGAGCACGCAGCCCGGCTCCAGGTGACGCACGCCGCTGAACAGGGTCCAGGGCGGCGGCACGTAGTTGAAGGCCAGGTAATGCTGCAGCGCCGGCAGGTCCAGGCGCGGGCGCGCCGGCAGGGCCGCCAGCAGGGCCTTGATTTCCGAGCCGAACAGCAATCGCCCGCCGTCGTCGTGCAGGTACAGCGGCTTGACGCCGATGCGGTCGCGCACCAGATGCAGACAGGGCCGATCGGGATCGCGCCGATCGAGCACGGCGAAGGCGAACATGCCGTTGAGTCGAGGCAGGAAGTCCAGCCCCTCGCGTTCGTACAGGCGCAGCAGCACCTCGGTGTCGCTGTGGTCGCTGGCGAAGCGCACGCCCTCGCGCTGCAGCTCGCGCCGAAGCTCCACGTGGTTGAAGATTTCCCCGTTCTGCACCAGGGCGATGCGCCCGTCGTCGGACACGAAGGGCTGGTGCCCGCCTTCGAGGTCGATGATCGACAGCCTGCGGTTGCCGACGGCGGCGCCGGGCATGGCCCACACGCCGGTGTCGTCGGGCCCGCGGTGGCGCAGCGAGGCATCCATGGCCTGCAGGGCGCGCGCGTCGAGTTCACCGCCGGCGCGGTCGAAATAGCCGTAGATGCCGCACATGGGTAGGAATGGAACGCAAAGCCCGTATTGTCGCCGCAGCCGGCTCCGACCGCGCCGCGTCGCGCAGCGCCGCCTCAGCGCCGCGTTAATTGCCGCTTCCGCGCCACAGTTGCAGCAGGGTCAGCCCCATGATGCGCAGGTCGCGCGCCAGCCCCGGGCGGCGGGCGTAGTCCAGGTCGGCCTGCAGGCGCTGCGCGGGCGTGGCGCGCGAGCGGTACAGGGCCTGCGCCAGCCCGGTGATGCCCGGGCGCACGCGGCAGCGAAGCTCCCAGTCCTCGGCGCGGTAGTCGGCCTGCTGAGCCGGCACGTCGGGGCGTGGGCCCACCAGGCTCATGTCCCCGCGCAGCACGTTGAACAACTGGGGCAACTCGTCCAGGCTGCTGCGCCGCAGCCAGCGCCCCACGCGGGTGATGCGCGGATCGCCGCTGGCCGTGCGCTGCGGGCCGCGCGCCTCGGCGTCGGCCACCATGGAGCGGAACTTGTACAGCCGGAACAGCCGGCCGCCGCGGCCCACCCGCGCCTGGGCGAACAGCACCGGGCGCCCGCTGTCCAGCCACACGGCCAGCGCCACGGCCAGCATGGGCAAGGCCAGCAGCAGCAGGGCCAGCGCCGCCAGCAGCAGGTCGAAACCCCGCTTGAGCATCAGGAGCCCGGGGTGCCCAGCGCCAGCGCAGCCTTGCGGATCAGGTCGCGGGCCAGCAGGCGGTCGCTCTCGATTTCCTCGGTGCTGCGCGCGCGCAGCACCGATTCGCAATGCCGCAGGCGCCCGAGCTGATCGCGGTACACGCTGCGCCAGTCGCTGTCGGGGAATTCGATCATCTCGCGGTTGAAGGTGCGCGAGAGAATGACGCTGGACGAGCCCAGGCGAAGGTGCTCCGCCAGCACTACCCGACCCGGCAGCAGGCCCTCGTCCAGGCGCGCGATGCCGCCGAAGCCGAAGCGCAGGCCCCGGGCAAG
>DAIDHU010000079.1 GCA_027451915.1 Thiomonas sp.
GTGTTCCTGGAAATCACCGGCTCTTCCAAGTTCGCTCCGCTGAGACGCCTGTGGCAATCGCCCTTTTCGCTGCTGGACAAGCTGATCCGCGCCATCCGCCACGAGGCCCGGCTGGCTCGCGCGGGCAAGACGGCGCGCATCTGGGCGAGGGTGAACGCCCTGGTCGAGCCCACGGTGATCGGCGAGCTGTACAAGGCCGCGCGCGCCGGCGTGGAAATCCGCCTGCTGGTGCGCGGACCTTGCATGCTGCGCCCCGGGATCGCCGGCCTGTCGGAAAACATCCGCGTGCGCTCGGTGATCGGACGCTTCCTGGAGCACTCGCGGGTGTTCTATTTCCACAACGACGGCGCCGAGGATGTCTGGATCTCCTCGGCCGACTGGATGGAGCGCAACCTGTTCCGCCGGGTCGAGATCGCCGCGCCCATCCTCGACCCCGAGGCCAAGGCCAAGGTGATCCGCGAGGGCCTGCGCGTGCACTGGATCAACCCCGGCAACGCCTGGGACATGGACGGCGCCGGCAACTGGCGCCGCGCCCGCGGCTGGCACAGCGGGCGCAGCAGCCACCAGGTGCTGATCGATTCGCGCAACCCCGAGGCCGGCTGAGCAGCTGCCGGGGCCAGCGGCGCGGGCCCGCCGGCTCAGCCCTGCGCGACGGCCGCTTCCTGCGGCGCCACCGGCTGCGGCAGCACCACGCGCTGCGCGGGGAAGCGGGCGCTGAAGGTGCTGCCCTCGCCCAGCTGGCTGGAAATGCGCAGTTCCGCCTGGTGGCGCAACAGCGCGTGCTTGACGATGGCCAGGCCCAGCCCGGTGCCGCCCGACTCGCGCGAACGCCCGCGGTCCACGCGGTAGAAGCGCTCGGTCAGGCGCGGGATGTGCTCGGAGGCGATGCCGATGCCGTTATCGCTGACGCTGAACTCGCCCACCGCATCGCCCAGCCCGGTGTCGAGCACGCGCCAGCGGATCTGGATCAGCCCGCCATCGGGGGTGTAGCGCACGGCATTGCTCACCAGGTTGCCGAAGGCGCTGGAGAGTTCGCCGCCGGCGCCGCGCAGCTTGCTCAGGTCGGCCTCGGCCTCGATGCGGTGGCGCCCGCCCGACAGCGCCCGCGCATCGGCGGCCAGGCGCGCCACCATATTGGGCATGTCCAGCAGTTCCTCCGCGGGCTGGTGCGGGTCGCCTTCCAGGTGGGCCAGGGTCAGCAGGTCCTCCACCAGGTGGCGCATGCGGTCGCTTTGCTGCTGCATCAGCGCCAGTACCCTCTCGCGCTCCTCGGCGGAGAAATCCAGGCTGCGCAGGGTCTCGACGAAACCCGCGATCACCGTCAGGGGTGTCTTGATCTCGTGCGAGACGTTGGCCACGAAGTCGCGGCGCATCGCCTCGGTGCGCTCGATCTGGGTGACGTCGCGCGACAGCAGCAGGCGGTCTCCCTCGCCGTAGGGAATCACCTGCACGCTCAGCAGCAGGGTGCCGTGGCTGCCGCTGCGGCGCATCAGCAGGGGCTCGGAGAACTGGCGCCCCGCCAGGTAGGCGACGAACTCCGGGTTGCGGATCAGGTGCACCGCGTGCTGGCGCATGTCGCGCCTCGGGTCGAGCCCGAAATGCCCCGCGGCGGTGGCGTTGCACCAGTCGATCTGGCCCTGCTCGTCGATCAGCATCACCCCGTTGGGGGAGGCCTGCAGCGCCTCGATGAACCGTGCCAGCTTGGTCTCCTCGCGTTGCACGCGGCTTTGCCACAGGCGCAACTGGCGTGCGCTGCGGTAGAACACCTCGCCCCATGCGCCGAAGGAAGCCGGGACACTGTCGCGCTGCGGAAAGCGCAGCCACGCCAGCAGGCGCGAGCGCGCCAGGGTATCGAAGGCCACCACGCCCAGGGCGATGGCGCAGGCCAGCGACAGGCCCGCGGCCTCGTCCAGCCAGTGCGCGAGCAGGCCGCCGGCGAGCGCCATCACGGCCGCGAGCGCGGCCAGGCGGAGGATCACGGAGCGCATGGGCGGGGCCCGATGCTCAGCCAGCGGCGGTGGCGCCCTGACGCTGCGTGAACCGGTACCCCGCCCCCCGCACCGTCTCGACGAGTTCGGAACAATGCGCCGGGGCCAGCGCCTCGCGCAGGCG
>DAIDHU010000080.1 GCA_027451915.1 Thiomonas sp.
GCGCATTCCCCTGGTACGAGGGCGGCCCGAATCGGGCCTGGAGCGCCTGTTGCTGCTGCTCGATTCGGCCAACGGCCTGAGCGCCGAGTTGCCCGTGCATTCGTGGAGTTTCGTGCCGGTGGATTTGCAGCTCAGCCTGTACCGGGAGCCCGGCCAGCCCTGGATCGGCATCGACGCGCGCACGGCCATCGATCCTGCCGGGGTGGGCACCAGCCACGCCACGGTATTCGACGCCGACGGCGCCTGCGGGCGCAGCCTGCACACCCTGTTCATCCGCCCGCGCTGAGGGGCCATCGCCACCCCGCCGGACGCGCGCGGCTCAGGCCCCGGCCTCGGGCAGCGCGAAATCGCAGCGCACGAAGGGGTCGACCGCGCAGGCCACCAGGCTGGCTGTCTGCGCCACCTGGCGCGGAGTGGTCCAGGCGATGGAGCGCAGCAATCGCGCCGCCGTGCCCTCGGGATGGAAATTCCACTGCGCCGGCGTGAGGATCAGGCAGCGCGTGATGCGCTCGCCGTGATCGAGTTCCACGCCGTAGGCCAGCAGCCCGCGCGCGGTGTCGACCAGGCCCAGGCCGGCGGCGGCCTTCAGGGTCGGAGGCATGTCGGCCTGCCCCAGCCAGGCCAGCAGGGTCTCGGCCAGCTCGAGCAGGCGCGCCGCGAAGCGCGCGATCAGCGCGAAGGCCTGCGTGCCTTCCTGCGCGAGATCGCGCAGCAGCGCGCGTTGTTGCAGCCGCGCCCACGGCCCGGTCTCGCGGCAGGCCCCATGCCACATCGGGTAGGCCTGGAACTCCCCCGTCGGGTCCCCCAGCAGCCGGGCCGCGAACTCCCCCGGCGCCGGCTGGCTCAGCGGCGGGGGCAGGGTCGCCGGGCCCAGCGCGAGGGGCTGTTCGGCCAGCCAGGCGATGAAGCGCGCCGGCGTGGCCTGCGCATGCTCGCGTGCCCAGCGCAGCAGGGCGTCGGCGCTGTCGAGACCGAGGAATTCCTGGGCCGGCATGCCCAGGGTGCGCGTTTGCACGAGATCGCGCAGCGCGGCCAGGGCGTGGGCCTCGGGGCGGGGGGTTTCCAGCGCGCGCGCCGCGGAGTCGATGTCCTGCAAGGTGCGCTGATCGGGGGCCTGCCCCATGCACAGGGGCCAGTCGCGGTGCAGGGGCAGCAGGTGTTCATGCAGGCGTTCGAGCAGCAAGGGGCGCTGGTCGATCCAGACATTGCGTCCGTGGTCCGGCTGCAGGGTGCCCAGGGCGGCCGCGGCCGCCGCCCTGTGCGCCTTGCCGCTGATGGAATGCAGGCTCGGAAGCAGTGCCAGCGCCTGCTGCGCGTTGCGTCCGATGAGCATGCGATGGGCCTGCGAGGGGCGCCGGGGCAGGGGCTCCACACGGGTGAAGCCATTCCCGTCCGGGCGCAGCACCATGCGCAGACGGTGTTCACTCAGCAAGGTGGCGGCCGCGGATGCGACGCCCAGTGCGGCCATCGAGTGGGGTCTCCGGACGACGCGCCGGCATGGCGCAAAGGGGTATGCGTAGCATAATCGACGCCGAGGCCCTGCCCCCGCAGGGCCGGCCCGGCAGGGTGTGCCGGCGGGGCGTTTCGCCAGGGAGCTCGCGCAATGCATGCAAGAACAGGAATCGGCGTGGGCGCGCTGGCGCGGCGCCTGGGGCTGGCGCTGGCGCTGGCCGGTTTCGCGGCCGGCGCGCAGGCGCAGGGTTTCCGCATGTGGAGCCCGAGCTTGCGCGACGGGGTGGCCGCGCAGCAGCGCTACGACGGCCCCGGGTGCGGCGGCTCCAACGTGTCGCCCCGAATCGACTGGAGCGGGCTGCCTGCCGGAACCCGCAGCCTCGCCCTGACCGTGTTCGACCGCGACGCGCGCAAGGGCGCCGGCTGGTGGCACTGGGCGGTGGCGGACATTCCCGCATCGGCGCGGGGACTGCCGCTGGGCGCGGGAGCGCTGGGCGGAGCCGCCCTGCCGAGCGGGGCCCGGCAGCTGCGCAGCAGTTTCGGCACCCAGGCCTACGGCGGGCCCTGCCCGCCGCCGGGCAGCGGCCTGCACCACTACGAGTTCACGCTGTGGGCGCTGCCGGTGGCCCGCCTGGACCTGCCCGCCGATGCCGACGCCTCGCAACTGGCCGCGAGGGCTTCCGCGCAGGCCCTGGGGGTGGCGCGCATGCAGGCGCTCTACGGGCGCTGAGCCCTTCAGTCCTTCATCGAGGCGATGCGGTTGGCGCCGTCCAGCAGCGCGATGCGCGGACGGAAGGCGCGCGCCGTCGCGTCGTCCATGCTCGCGTAGCTGCAGATGATCAGGAGATCGCCCAGCGCGGCGTGGCGCGCGGCCGAGCCGTTGAGGGTGATGCTGCCGCTGCCCGCGGGCTCGGAGATGGCGTAGGTGCTCAGACGCGCGCCGTTGGTGACGTTGTAGATCTCGATCTGCTCGCCGGGCAGGATGTCGCAGGCATCGAGCAGCGACTGGTCGATGCCGCAGGAGCCTTCGTAGTGCAGGTCGGCGCCGGTGAGGGTGGCGCGGTGCAGCTTGGCGCGCAGCATGACGCGGGCGGGGGCAGTGGCTGGGGGCATCTCGGTGGGCCGCGGCGCCGTGACGGCGCGGCGAGCTGGAAGCTGGAGGGCAGGGCCTCATCCTAGCAAGCGCCGGGCACGCGCATTCCGGGTGCTTGCGCGAGGCCGTAAGATGGACCCTTCAACCTTCGATGCACGCAACGACGAGGCCCATCGTGGAATCTTCCTCCTCCGTGAAACAAAGCCTGGATCGACTGCGCGAAGCGCTGGAATCGGGCACAGAGCTCGACGCCGGTCTGCGCGCCGACCTGGCCGCGCTCGACGCCGACATCCGCCGCGCCCTCGGCACCCAGCAGGAAGCCCAGGCACAGGGCCTGGCCCAGCGCGTGCGGGAAATGTCCCTGCGGTTCGCGCAGCAGCATCCCACCGCGGCCGCGGTCCTGCGCGAACTCGGCGTGCTGCTCGAAGGCATCGGCGCCTGAAACCCGGCGGCGCGAGCCGCCCGAAACCCATGGATTCCCGAAACCGCCCGAACGAGACGGCGTACCAGCCCGACTATTTCGCGGGCACCGCGGCCCCCGCGCCCGGTGTGCCCCAGCCCGTTGCCCCCGGCGTGCACTGGCTGCGCATGCCCATGCCCATGGTGCTGGACCACATCAACCTGTGGCTGCTCGAGGACGGCGAGGGCTGGACCGTGGTCGACACCGGGCTGTGCAACGACGCCACCCGCCAGGCCTGGGAGCAGGTGTTCGAGCATCATCTGCAGGGTCGGCCCGTGCGGCGCGTGATCTGCACCCACATGCACCCCGACCACGTGGGCCTGGCCGACTGGCTGTGCAAGCGCTGGAACGCACCGTTGCTCATGACCCAGGGCGAGTACCTGAGCGCCCGCCTGGTCAGCGCCGGCATGGAGCCCACCGGCACCGAGGGCCTGCTGGGACTGTTCCGCGCCCACGGCGCCTCGCAGGAGCACCTGCAGGCCCTGGCCGGGCGCGGCAATTTCTACATGCGCATGGTGCCGTCCATGCCCCATGCCTTCCAGCGCCTGGAAGCGGGCCAGCGCCTGCGCATCGGCGCGGCCGAATGGCAGGTGATCGAAGGCGGCGGACACTGCCCCGAGCATGCTTCGCTGTGGTGCGCCGAGCACCGCGTGCTGATCTCCGGCGACCTGCTGCTGCCGCGCATTTCCACCAATGTGTCGGTGTACGCCATCGAGCCCGAGGCCGACGCGCTGGGGCGCTACCTGCGCTCGCTGGAGCGCTTCGACGCGCTCGACGCCACGACCCGCGTGCTGCCATCGCATGGCTTTCCCTTCGTCGGTGTGCACGGGCGGGTGCGGCAGTTGCGCGAGCACCATGCGGATCGCCTGCAGGCCGTGCTCGAGGCCTGCGCGCAGCGCGCGCTGAGTTCGGCCGAGCTCATCCCCTTGCTGTTCAAGCGCCAGCTCGACACCCATCAGCTGAGTTTCGCGCTGGGCGAGGCCATCGCCCACGCCCATCGGCTGTGGGCCATCGGTGCGCTGCGGCGCGAGGTGGACGAGCAGGGCCTGCTGCGTTTCAGCACCGCCCAGCCCGCGCAGCCGGCCGCCACCGAGGCGCTGGCCCGCGCCGCTGCCGGCCTGGCCATGCCCCTGACGACCTGAGCAGCAGCGCCCGGGGGCCTTGCGCGGCCCACTACACTTTCGGCGCGCCCCGTGCGCCCGTTCTGCCCGTAGCTCAGCTGG
>DAIDHU010000081.1 GCA_027451915.1 Thiomonas sp.
GCGGCAGTTCCACCCCCTGCGCGGCCATCTCGGCGCGGTAGAAGGCGTCGGGGATCTGCAGCAGGATGCCGGCGCCGTCGCCCATGAGCTTGTCGGCGCCCACCGCTCCGCGGTGGTCGAGGTTCTTCAGGATCAGCAGCCCGTTGCGCACGATGTCGTGCGACTTGTGGCCCTTGATATGGGCGACGAAGCCGACGCCGCAGGCATCGTGCTCCTGGGTGGGGTCGTAGAGGCCATGCCGGGCCAGGGCCTGGATTTCGGATTGCTCGGGCTGCTGCTGCATGGTGTGCTCCACGACAAGACAATGAGGGGAGCGAGCAATTTACTGCAATGCCGCAACTGGGGCAAGGCTTGTTTCGTTCATCTGTCCCTTATTGCAGCGAAGCTCTTGCGGGACGCCACTTTATTGGGGACAGATCAAATGACAGGCTCGGCGCCGCGCGGGCGCCCCCGGGGCCGCGCACGCAGGCGTCGCCCCAGCTGCTGCTCGGCCCACTCGATGTACTGCGCCTCGCCCAGCGCAGCGGCGCTGTGCACCGCGCGCTGCAGTTGCGTCCAGTGCCGCAGCGCAAGATCGCCGCCGAGCAGCCCGGCGTAGGCAGCCTCACGCGCATAGGGGGTGTTGCCCAGGTCCCAGTACGCGGGCACCTCGCGCAACCACGGGCTGGGTTGTCGCCCGGTGTGGTGCGCCAGGCTGCTCCACGGCCATGCCGCCGGGTCCTGCGTGAAGCCGGCGAGTTGCGGCGCCAGGTCCACCGCGCACAGCGCGGCGAGCAACCAGGACGACGGCTGCAGCAAGGCGCTGCGATAACGTCCCTGCCACAGACCGCTGCCCAGGCCACGGCGCCGGCTGGCGCAGCGGGCCAGGGTCTGCATCAGCAGCGAAAGGCCCGCGCAATCGGCAGGCGTGAGCAGCATCCACACCGCGTCGGGCAGCAATGCGTAGCCGTGCACCTGGACCTCGCAGCGCGGGGCCGTGCCGGCGAGGCGGTCGACGTAGTCCTGGTAGTCGGCGGCATCGGCGAACACCACGGCATTCGCCGGCTGCATCACCAGATGCGCCTGCCCGGGCAGACAAAGACGTGCTTGGCGTGCCATGCGCGCATTGTGCGCCCGGCATTCAGGCTTGCCGAGTTCTGTTGCAGCGGCCCGGCGCCCGGCGCCGCGATCAGTCCCTCGCCGCTGCGCAGGCCTGGCGGTGTTGCAGCGCCGCGTCGACGATCTGCCGTCCACGGCGCAGCGCCACGGCCGCATCCGCCGCGCCCACCACCGCGCCCACCACGGCGACGCCGTCGAGCCCGCAATCCATCGCCGCGGCCACCCGCTCCAGGCTGATGCCTCCGATGCCCACCACCGGGTAGCGGGGCTTGCAGCGCGCGGCCCAGTCGCGCAGGCGCGCCAGCCCCAGCGGCGCGTACGGCATGGACTTCAAGGTCGTCGGCCACACCGGCCCGAGCGCGATGTAGCTGGGGCGCAGCGCATGGGCGCGCGCCAGCTCGGCCAGGTCATGGGTGCTGACGCCCAGGCGCAACCCGGCATCGCGCAGCGCGCGCAGGTCGGCGCCCGGCAGGTCCTGCTGGCCCAGGTGCACCCCGTAGGCGCCGGCATCGAGCGCGTCGCGCCAGTGATCGTTGATGAACAGCTGGGCGCCGTGCGCGCGTGCCGCGTCGCTGGCCGCGCGCACCTGCGCGCGTCGCTCGGCGTCACCGCTTCCCTTCCAGCGCAACTGCAGCGTGTCGACCCCGAGCTCGAGCAGGCGAATCACCCAGTCCGCATCGGGCAGCACCGGGTACAGGCCCGGCGCGCGCTGCAGCGCGGCGAAAGTACAGGGTTCGCCAGCTTCGCCAGCCAGCCCGTCGTCCAGCGTGTCGCCCGACAACGCCGGGAAGCTGTCGCTGCCCGGCATCGCCCCCGCCCGCACCATGGCCCGCGCACCCGCCCCCTGCCAGGCGCCGGCAATGCCCGCGTGGGTACGCCACTGCGCCTCCACCGCGGCTTGCAGCACGTCGGCGCCCTGCGCCAGCATGCCGGCGAGCGTGGATGCGTACAGGCATCCGGTGCCATGCAC
>DAIDHU010000082.1 GCA_027451915.1 Thiomonas sp.
GCTGGGAAGCTCCAGGCGCAGGATGTTCAGGCGGTAGTAGAGGTCGCGCCGGAACAGGCCCGCATCGATGCGAGCGGCGAGGTCGCGGTGTGTGGCGGCGATCACCCGCACGTCCACCGGGGTGGGCTCGGTGGCGCCCACGCGAAGGATCTCGCGCTCCTGCAACACCCGCAGCAGGCGGGTCTGCAGCGACACCGGCATGTCGCCGATCTCGTCCAGGAACAGGGTGCCGGTGTGCGCGGCCTCGAACAGGCCCGCCTTGCCCGCCTTGCGAGCGCCGGTGAAGGCGCCATCCTCGTAGCCGAACAGCTCGCTTTCCAGCAGGGACTCGGGGAAGGCGGCGCAGTTGATGGCCACGAAGGGCTGCGCGCGGCGCCGGCTGGCCGCGTGCAGGCCCTGGGCGAACAGCTCCTTGCCGGTGCCACTCTCGCCCACCAGCAGCACCGTGGCCTCGCTGTGCGCGAAGCGCTCGGCCTGGGCCAGCGCGCGCCGCATGGCCCCGGACTGCCCCACCAGGTCCGACAGGCGCCAGCGCGGCCCCGCGGGCGTGGGGCGATTGCGCGCCCGCAGGTTGCGGTCCACGCGCTGGATCGCGGCCGGATCCTGGCAGGTCAGCACGGCCCCCGTGCGCACGCCGCGCTCGACGATGGGGCTGCGGCTGATCACCAGGGTCTGCGAGCCGAAGCGCACGATGTCCTCGGCCTGCTCGATGCCGTCGCGCAGGGTGCGCGCCAGGGTGAATTCGGGCGCCACGTCGCCCAGCACGCGCCCCAGCAACTGCGCGCGGCTGCGTCCGAGCAGGCGTTGCATCGGCGGGTTCACCGCCTCGATGCGCTCGGCCTCGTCGACCGCCACCACGCCGTCGCGCAATTGTTCCAGGATGGTGTTCAGGCGCTCGCGCTTGGCCGAGGCCAGACGCGAGGCGCGCGCGATTTCCACGGCGTCGTCGATGGCCGCGCGCACGGCGTCGTGGGAATACAGCAGGATGCCCCGCATGCCCGCCTGCTCGGCCAGGTCCAGCACCATGCCGGGCGCCACGACCACGTCGATCCCGGCGGCGCCAAGCTCGGCCACGCAGGCGGCCGCCTCGGCCTCGCTGCGATAGCTGCGCTGCACGATGTGCAGGCCGAAACCGCGGCTGAACTGCTCCACCTCGGCGCTGATGGCCCCGAAGCTCACCAGCGCCACGCGCGGCGACAAGGCACGTGCCCGGGCCAGCGCATGCATCAGGTCGAAGCCCCCGACCTTGACCAGCACCACCGGCAGATCGCAGTGCCGGCGCAGGAAGGCACCATGCAGGCCGGCGGCCACCAGCACGTCCACGCGTTCGCCGGCGCGCAGGGCCTCGATCTCGGCCAGGGCCTCCTCGAAGCCGCGGTCGACCACGTCCACGCGGGCCCGATGGGCGTACTCGGGAGCCACCTCGTGCAGCAATTGCTTCAGGCGCAGGAAGCCGATGGCCAGGATGCGCGGCGGCGCCTCGGCGGCGGCGGGAAGGGCAAGGGACATGGGCGTGGCGCGAGCGGGTGGGTCCGGCGGAGCCGGCACGGCTGGCCTCCAGTGTTTCATGAATGCAACCTACATTGCAAGAATGCAGCACCCAGGAATGCAACACGGCTCCCGGGGGCGCCGTGACTTCCCCGTGATTTCAAGCGCTTGCGCAAGGCGCGCCGGGTGGCACGCCCCTTGCAACCTACTTGACCGTAGCCTCCACCGGAACCCCACCATGCCCTCCCCCGGATCCCTGTTTCGTGCCGCGCTGGCCGCGGAAAGCCCGCTGCAAGTCATCGGCGCCATCAACGCCAACCATGCGCTGCTGGCCCAGCGCGCCGGCTATCGCGCCATCTACCTGTCCGGCGGCGGCGTGGCCGCCGGCTCGCTGGGCATGCCCGACCTCGGCATCAACACCCTGGACGACGTGCTCACCGACGTGCGGCGCATCACCGACGTGTGCGAGCTGCCGCTGATGGTGGACATCGACACCGGCTTCGGGCCCAGCGCCTTCAACATCGCGCGCACGGTCAAGGGCCTGATCAAGTTCGGCGCCGCCGCCTGCCACATCGAGGACCAGGTGGGCGCCAAGCGCTGCGGGCATCGCCCGGGCAAGGAAATCGTCGCGTCGGAAGAAATGGCCGATCGCGTGAAGGCCGCGGCCGACGCGCGCACGGACGAGCAATTCTTCCTGCTGGCGCGCACCGACGCCATCGCCGTGGAGGGGGTGGAGCGCGCCATCGAGCGCGCCCGCGCCTGCGTGGAGGCGGGCGCGGACGGGATTTTCGCGGAGGCGGTTCCCGACCTGGCCACCTACCGCCGATTCGTCGAGGAGCTCAAGGTGCCGGTGCTGGCCAACATCACCGAGTTCGGCAAGACCCCGCTGTTCACGCTGGACGAGCTGCGCTCGGCCGGCGTGGCCATCGCCCTGTACCCGCTGTCGGCCTTCCGCGCCATGAACAAGGCCGCCGAGAACGTGTACCAGACCATCCGCCGCGAGGGCACCCAGCGCGCGGTGCTCGACACCATGCAGACCCGCGAAGAACTCTACGAGCGCATCGGCTACCACCGCTACGAGCAGAGCCTGGACCAGATGTTCGCCGGCCGCCGCAACCCCCAATGATCCGTACCGAGGAGCACCCCAGCATGTCCGAGACCACCACCCCCGGGTTCAAGCCCAAGAAGTCCGTCGCCCTGTCGGGCACCGTCGCCGGCAACACCGCCATCTGCACCGTGGGGCGCACGGGCAACGACCTGCACTACCGCGGCTACGACATCCTGGACCTGGCCGAGACCTGCGAGTTCGAGGAAATCGCCTACCTGCTGGTGCATGGCAAGCTGCCCGGCGCGGCCGAGCTCGGGGCCTACAAGGCCAAGCTGCGCTCGCTGCGCGGCCTGCCGCAGGCGCTGCGCCTGGCGCTGGAGGCCCTGCCCGCGTCCAGCCATGCCATGGACGTGATGCGCACGGCCGTGTCGGTGCTGGGCTGCCTGCTGCCCGAGAAGGACGACCACAACCTGCCGGGCGCGCGCGACATCGCCGACCGCCTGATGGCCAGCCTGGGCTCGGCACTGCTGTACTGGTATCACTTCAGCCACAACGGCCGGCGCATCGAGGTGGAGACCGACGACGATTCCATCGGCGGGCATTTCCTGCACCTGTTGCACGGTCGCAGCCCCTCGGAGCTGTGGGTGCGCGCCATGCACACCTCGCTGATCCTGTACGCCGAACACGAGTTCAACGCCTCCACCTTCACCGCGCGCGTGGTCGCCGGCACCGGCTCGGACATGTACTCGGCCATCGCCGGGGGCATCGGTGCGCTGCGCGGCCCCAAGCATGGCGGCGCCAACGAGGTCGCCTTCGAGGTGCAAAGCCGCTACGCGGGGCCCGACGAAGCCGAGGCGGACATCCGCCGCCGGGTGGAGAACAAGGAAGTGGTGATCGGCTTCGGCCACCCCGTCTACACGGTCAGCGATCCGCGCAACAAGGTGATCAAGGCGGTGGCCCGGCGCCTGGGCGAGGACCAGCGCGACCTGCGCCTGTTCGCCATCGCCGAGCGACTGGAGAGCGTGATGTGGGACATCAAGAAAATGTTCCCCAACCTGGACTGGTTCTCGGCCGTGAGCTATCACCTGATGGGCGTGCCCACCGCCATGT
>DAIDHU010000083.1 GCA_027451915.1 Thiomonas sp.
GGCCTGCGCGACCTGTGCCAGCGCATCCACACCGCGTACCAGGGGCATGACGTGGCGCGCCTGACCACCGAGATGTACCTGTCGAGCCTGCAGCCGGCGATGACCCCCACCGAGGCCTATGCGCGCATGGCCCACCGCGACATCGAGCGCGTGGCCATCGACGAACTCGAGGGGCGTATCACCACGGCCCTGCTGACCCCGTACCCGCCGGGTATTCCGCTACTGATTCCGGGCGAGCGTTTCAATGCGAAGATCGTGCGTTATCTGCAGTTCGCACGCGACTTCAATCGCCAGTTCCCCGGTTTCGCCACCGATATTCACGGGCTGGTCGAGGAGGAAGACGGCGACGGGCGCAAGCGCTATTGCATCGACTGCGTGCGCACCCCGCGGTGACAGCTCGCGCGCCCGGAGTCGGCGGGGCGCGATGCGCCGGAGTGAATCCGGCATGAGTTTCCGGTTTCATCGGGAAATGCGCTGAATAGTTCGGGAATATTTTCCCTATATTGGCCCTCCATATCGCAAAAAACCTGCGATTGCCCGCTGCCCCCATCGACCCGCCATCCCGGCCGGGTCGATGACCCACGGATTCGTGGGGCCGCCTCGGGCGATCCGTGGGGAGCGAGCGGCTTGGGGGAGCGCAGATGGCGAAATTCGTCTCGATCGCGGGCCGTGGCGGATGGCCGCGGCTGCTGGAGGGGCTGGCCCCTGTGTGGGCTCTGATGCTGGCCCTTGCGCTGGGGGGCTGCAACTGCGGCTGTGGCTCCAGCGGCGGCAGCGGCTCGGCCTCGGCGGCCGGCTACACCATCGGTGGCACGCTCAGCGGCCTGGCCGCGGGGCAGAGCCTGACCCTGCTGGACAACGGCACGGACTCGCTGGCGCTGCTGGCGAACGGAGCCTTCAGCTTCGCCACGCCCATCGCGCAGGGGGGAGCCTATTCGATCACGGTGGGTAGTCAGCCCGTCGGGCAGACCTGCACCCTGAGCAACGCCAGCGGCAGCGGGCTGAGCGCCGACGTGAGCAATATCAGCGTGGTGTGCCAGAACAGCGCATTCACCGTGGGTGGCACGCTCAGCGGCCTGGCCAGCGGGGCGCAGCTCACGCTGCAAGACAACGGGGGCCCGGCGCTGACCCTCGGGGCCAATGGCAGCTTCACCTTCGCGCAACTGCTCGCGCCCGACTCCAACTACCTGGTCACGGTGAGCAGCCAGCCCCTCAACGGGCAGCCCTGCAGCGTCAATCGGGGCGTGGGCTACGCGATCACCAGCAACGTGAGCGACGTGGCGGTGGTGTGCCAGTTGCCGGGATACACCGTGGGCGGCACGCTCAGCGGCCTGAGCAGCGGCAGCTCGGTGACCCTGACGGACAACGGGGGCGATGCGCTGACCCTGACGGGCAACGGGGCCTTCAGCTTTGGCTCCAAGGTCGCCAGCGGCGCCTCGTATACCATCCGGGTGCAGACCCAGCCGACGGGGCAGGTGTGCACCGTCAGCGCCGGCACGGGGACCTCGGCCACGCCCGATACCAGCACCGTCGCCTGCACGGCCACCACCTACACCGTGAGCGGAACCCTCAGCGGGCTGGCCAGCGGCCAGCAGCTCACCCTGCTGGACAACGAGGGCGACCCGCTGACCCTGACGGGCAATGGCAGCTTCACCTTCCCCACGCCGGTGGCCGCCGGCAGCGCCTACATGGTCACGGTGGGAACCCAGCCCTCGGCCCAGAGCTGCGAGGTCACGGCGGGCGCGGGCTCCGCGGTCCAGGCCAATGTGAGCGGCGTCAGCGTGCTCTGCCAGGCCATCGATCACCTGTACGCGGTGGACTACTACGGCAACCAGGTGCTGGAGTACGGCATCGGCATCGGCGGCGAGCTCACGCCCCTGAGCCCCGCGAGCGTTCCCACCCAGGTCCAGCCCACCTTCATCGTCACGGATCCTGTCGCCTACTATGCCTATGTCGCCAATGCCCAGAGCGGCACGATCTCGCAGTACGCGATCACCAGCAACGGCACCCTCACGCCCCTGAGCCCGTCGGCCGTGACCACGGTCACCAATCCCGATTACCTTTCCATCGACCCGCAGGGACGCTACCTGTATGCCTCGGGGACCAGCAGCGCCGACATCGCCGAGTACGCCATCGGCAGCAACGGGACACTGACTCCGATGTCGCCCGCGGCCTTCACCACCTCCGGCGTGGACGAAGTGATCGGTATCTCGCCCACGGGCGGCAACCTGTATGCGGCCGACAGCACGAACAGCGTCATGTACCAGTTCAGCATCGGCAGCGGCGGCCTGCTCGGTCTCATGACGCCGGCCAGCGTCGGTGGAGTCGGCATCCTTCCCGGGGATGTCGAGGTCGATCCGACGGACCGCTATGTCTACACGGCCAATCAGCACAGCGGGGACATTACCGCCTATGCGGTCGGCAGCGGTGGGGCGCTCAGTGTCATGCCCTCGTCGCCGGTGGCCACGGCGAGCACCCCGACGGCCCTCGTCATCGATTCCACGGGCCGCCGCCTGTACGTCGCCTGCCGGGGCGCGAACGAAATCCAGGAGTTCGCGATCGGCGGCGCAGGGGTGCTGAGCCCGCTGAGCTTCCCGGCGGTCGCGACCCTGGCCCAGCCCGTGGGCATGGTCATCGATCCTACAGGGAGCTATCTCTATGCGGCGGACTATTACGGCCAGGCCATTTCCGAGTACAGCATCGGCAGCGGCGGCGGGCTCAGTCCCCTGCCCACGCCCAGCGTGGCGGCCGGCTCCTATCCCGTCTCCCTGGCCGTGAAATGACGGGGGGAGGGGTGCCTCGACGCCCCCGCAGGGGGCGCCGCGCAGGGATCAGCGCCGCTGGCGCCGGTACTGCTCGAACAGTCGTTGCTGTTGCTGCGGAGACAGGCGGCGATAGCGTTGCTGCTCGCGCAGGATGTCCTGCCGGCGTTGCGGGGGCAGGCGCTCCCAGCGTTGCACGCGCTGCTGCCAGTGCGGGCCGCCGGGGCGGCCGCGGGGCACCTGGGCCTGCGCCAGCGTGCCCAGGCAGGCCAGCGCCGCCAATACCGCGCCGAGCAACGCCCGGCGCAGCTCAGGCCGCGCCGCCATGGCTATCCTCCGTGCCCAGGGCCTGCGGGTGCGAGGCCAGCCACTCATAGAAATCCAGGTTCTGCACGGCATCGGCGACCTGCGGGCTGGACTGCACGGCCGAGCGGGCCGACGTGCCGCCTGCCGAGGCGTGCAGCAGCGTGGGCAGCAGCCCGAAACTCAGGCCGGCCAGGCCCGCGGCGACCATGCCGGTGGCCAGCACGCGCCCCCAGCGCAGGCGCCGGCCCTGCGCGCCGCGCCGCGCCGCCAGGCGCCCGAGCCCCTGCAGGGACTGCGCCAGATCGCGTCCGTAGCGGGCATGGCTTGCCAGCACCGGGTCGGCGGCCATGGCCTGCTCGAAGCGCCGTGACTCGTCCGCGTCCAGGCAGCCGGCACGCCAGCGATCCGCCAAGGCGCGCGGATCGACGCCCGCCGATTCGATTTCCGAGATGTGTTCAGAATGCATGGTGTTCGGGCCCCCCCGTTGCCGGATTATCGTCCCGCAGCCACTCGCGCAGGCGAGTGAGGGCGCGCAGGTGGTGGGTTTTCACGCTGCCTTCGCTGATGCTCATGGCACGCGCGGTGTCGGCGATGGTCATGTCTTCCAGCTCGCGCAGCAGGAATACCTGGCGCTGACGCGAGCTCAGGCGGGCCAGTGCGTCGGCGATGCGCCCGGCCTGCTGCAGGCTGCCCAGGCGTTGCTCGGGCCCCGGCGCCTCGTCGGCCAGGGATTCCCAACCGGGCGCCTCGCCGTCGGCATCCTCGTCGCTGGCGAAAAAGAAGTCGAACATGCGTTCGACCTTGCGCCGGCGATGCCAGTCGGTGATGCGGTTGCGCAGGATGCCGTAGAACAGGGGCGCCCATTCGGCTTGCGGCTTGTCCGCATAGCGCGTGACCAGGCGCTCCAGGCTGTCCTGCACCAGGTCGGCGGCCACATGGCTGTTGCCGGCGGTCTCCAGCAGCGCCAGGCGCATGGCGCGTGGGCGCACCTCGAGGCAGAAGCCCTCCAGCGCGGGACGGGCGGTCACGGACGGAACGTGGTCGGCTCGGACATGCGTTGGAGCATAGGCGGTCAGGGACATGGGCGGTAGCGGCGTGGCGCCGGTGACTGTGCCGTACGTGGCGATAACGCCGCGGCCCCGGGATTGCGCGACAGCGCAGGAGTAATAATGTGTAACGAAGCGGGAATCCGCGCGCGTGCGCGGACCCCTTCCTAGAATGCAGGGTTTTGATCTCCGCCCACACCGTGAACCCGCTGCTCGATCGACTCCGCCCCTATCCCTTCGAAAGACTGCGGGAACTCACGCGTGACCTGCGCCCCAACCCCGCGCTGCGACCGATCAGCCTGGGCATCGGCGAGCCACGCCACCCCACGCCGGCCTTCATACGCCAGGCCCTGGTCGATCATCTGGACGGGCTGGCGGTGTATCCGTCCACGCTGGGCAGCCTGGAGCTGCGCCAGGCCTGCGCGAACTGGGCGCGGCGCCGCCACGGCGTGGAGCTCGACCCGGCCACGCAGCTGATCCCGGTCAACGGCTCGCGCGAGGCCCTGTTCGCCCTGGCGCAGACGGTGGTCGACCCCGGGCGCCCCGGCGCGCTGGTGCTCAGCCCGAATCCCTTCTATCAGATCTACGAGGGCGCGGCGCTGCTGGCCGGCGCCGACTGCCGCTTCGTGCCCGCGGACCCGGCACGCAACTTCGGGCTGGACTGGGACGCCGTGACCGAGGAGCAATGGAGGCGCACCCAGCTGGTGTACGTGTGCACCCCCGGCAACCCCACCGGCGCGGTCATGGGCCTGGCGGAGTGGAGGCGCCTGTTCGAGTTGTCGGACCGGCACGGATTCGTCATCGCCAGCGACGAGTGCTACGGCGAGATCTGGTTCGGGGACCATCCGCCCCTGGGCGGCCTGCAGGCGGCGCGCGAGCTGGGACGCCACGACCTGCGCAACCTGGTCATGCTCAGCTCCCTGTCCAAGCGCTCGAACGTGCCGGGCCTGCGCTCGGGCTTCGTCGCCGGCGACGCGCGGGTGCTGAAGTCCTTCCTGCTCTACCGCACCTACCATGGAAGCGCCATGGGGCCGGCGGTGCAGCAGGCCAGCATCGCGGCGTGGAACGACGAGCAGCATGTGGAGGACAACCGGCGCCTGTACCGCGAGAAATTCGCGCGCGTGCTGCCCATCCTGCAGCCGGTGCTGGACGTCTCGCTGCCCGACGCGGCCTTCTACCTCTGGGCGCGAACCCCCGGCGACGACGTCGCCTTCGCCCGCGGCCTGCTCGAAAACTACAATTGCACGGTTTTGCCGGGAAGCCTGCTGGCGCGCGAGCAGGACGGGCGCAATCCCGGCGCCGGCCGCGTGCGCCTGGCGCTGGTGGCCGGAGTCGACGAATGTGTCGAAGCGGCCGAACGCATCGCGGCGTACGCACGCGGTCTCTGATCCACGAAACCAAGCAACCATCCATGAGCAAGCAACTTCAGAGCATCATCGACCAGGCCTGGGAAAAGCGCACCGAATACGGGCCCCAGTCGGCGCCCAGCGAACTGCGCGACGCCGTCTCGCAGGTGCTGGCCGAACTCAATGCCGGGCGCATGCGCGTGGCCGAGAAAATCGACGGCGAGTGGGTCACGCACCAGTGGGTCAAGAAGGCCGTGCTGCTGAGTTTCCGCATGACCGACAACGAGATGATGCGTGCCGGCGACCTGCATTTCTTCGACAAGGTGGAAACCAAGTTCAGCCGCCTGGGCGAGGACGAGATGCGCGCCACCGGCGTGCGCGTGGTGCCTCCGGCGGTGGCGCGCCACGGCGCCTACCTGGCGCCGGGGGTGGTGCTGATGCC
This sequence comes from Thiomonas sp., assembly GCA_027451915.1. GTDB lineage: Bacteria > Pseudomonadota > Gammaproteobacteria > Burkholderiales > Burkholderiaceae_C > Thiomonas_A. Next base: position 5,903 of record DAIDHU010000083.1, read on the forward strand.
CTCCTACGTGAACATCGGCGCCTACGTGGGCGAGGGCACGATGGTCGACACCTGGGCCACCGTGGGCTCCTGCGCGCAGATCGGGCGCAACGTGCACCTGTCGGGCGGCGTGGGCATCGGCGGCGTGCTCGAGCCCATCCAGGCCAACCCGACCATCATCGGGGACAACTGCTTCATCGGCGCGCGCTCCGAAATCGTCGAGGGCGTGATCGTCGAGGACAATTGCGTGATCTCGATGGGGGTCTACATCGGAAAGTCCACCAAGATCTACGACCGCGCCAGCGGCGAGGTGATGTACGGCCGCGTGCCCGAGGGCTCGGTGGTGGTGTCGGGCAACCTGCCCAGCGCCGACGGCCGCTACAGCCTGTACTGCGCGGTGATCGTCAAGCGCGTGGACGCGCAGACCCGGGCGAAGACCGCGATCAACGAACTGCTGCGCGACTGAGTCGCGGCGTCCCGCAAGCGCAAACCCCACCCGGCGGAGGATCCCGATGTCCACCATGGAACGGCTGCTGCAGTTGATGGCCGAGAAAAAGGCCTCGGACCTGTACGTCAGCGCCAACGCGCCCATCCAGATCCGCATCAACGGCCAATCGGTGCCGATCAATCGTCAGGTCATCGCGGCGCAGGACCCCGCCAAGCTGCTGGGAGAGATCATCGATGAGCCGCGCATGCGCGAGCTGCACGAGCGCGGGGAGCTCAACCTGGCCGTCGCGCGCGAGGGGCTGGGCAGTTTCCGGGTCAGCGCCTTCCTGCAGCGCGGCACCGTGGCCGTGGTGGTGCGCTACATCCCCGGCGACATTCCCGCGCTGGACAGCCTGAACCTGCCGCCGGTGCTGGCCGACCTGGTCAAGCAGCGCCACGGGCTGATCCTGGTGGTGGGCTCCACGGGCTCGGGCAAGAGCACCACGCTGGCCTCCATGCTCGACCACCGCAACCAGCAGATGAGCGGGCACATCCTCACGCTGGAGGAGCCGATCGAGTATCTGTTCCGCAACCGCCGATCCATCGTCAACCAGCGCGAGATCGGCATCGACGCGCGCGATCTGGCGATCGGCCTGAAGAACGCGCTGCGCCAGGCCCCCGACTGCATCATGATCGGCGAGATCCGCGACCGCGACACCATGGCCGCGGCGCTGAGCTATGCCTTGTCGGGGCACCTGTGCCTGGCCACGCTGCACGCCTCCAACAGCCACCAGGCCCTCAACCGCATTCTCGGCCTGTTCCCGCTGGACATGCGCCCCGCGCTGCTCTCGGACCTGTCCGCCGGACTGCGCGCGGTGATCTCGCAGCGCCTGCTGCCGGCGCAGGCCGGCGGGCGCATCCCGGCCGTCGAGGTGCTGCTGAACACCCAGCTGATTCGCGAGCTCATCATCAAGGGCGACCTCGGCGGGGTGCGCGAGGCGATGGAGAAGTCCATGGCCGAGGGCTCGCAGAGCTTCGAGCAATGTCTGGCCGAGATGGTGCGCGACGGGCGCGTGGCGCGCGAGGAAGCGCTGGCGGCCGCCGATTCTCCCACCAACCTGCTGTGGCGCCTGCAGAACGACTTCTCCGCCCGGCCGCCGGCGCAGGCCGCCGCGTCCGAAGCCGACGAACCCTCCTTCCGCGACATCTCGCTCGACCTCGAAGGGCAGTGACTTCACCCATGCCATCCCCAAGCCCCGCGCCCGCGCCGACCCCGACGCTGGACCTGGTACGCGAACTCATCCGCCGCCCCTCGGTGAGCCCGGCCGACGCCGGCTGCCAGGAGCTGCTCGCCGCGCGCCTGCGCGCCTGCGGTTTCGCCTGCGAGACCATCGCCAGCGGACCCGATGACTGGCGGGTCGACAACCTGTGGGCATTGCGCCCCGGCAGCGCCGGCGCCGACTCCCCGGTGCTGGTGTTCGCCGGGCACACCGACGTGGTTCCCACCGGCCCGCTGAGCGCCTGGAGCAGCGATCCCTTCGAGCCCAGCGTGCGCGACGGGCGTCTGTACGGGCGCGGCGCGGCGGACATGAAAAGCTCGCTGGCGGCCATGGTGGTGGCCGTGGAGCAGTTCCTGCAGGCCCATCCGCGGCCGCGCGCCTCGATCGCCTTCCTGCTCACCAGCGACGAGGAGGGCCCGGCGCGCGACGGTACGGTCAAGGTGTGCGAGGAACTGCGTCGCCGCGGCCAGCGTCTGGACTGGTGCATCGTCGGCGAGCCGACCAGCACCGGGACCCTGGGCGACGTGATCAAGAACGGGCGCCGGGGCTCGCTGTCGGGCAAGCTCACCGTGCACGGAGTGCAGGGCCATGTCGCCTATCCGCAGCTTGCGCGAAACCCCGTGCATCTGCTGGCGCCGGCGCTGGCCGAACTCGCCACCACGGTCTGGGATGATGGCGACGGGCATTTCCCGCCCACCACCTGGCAGGTGTCCAACATCCATGCCGGCACCGGCGCGAGCAACGTGATCCC
>DAIDHU010000084.1 GCA_027451915.1 Thiomonas sp.
TCAGCGGCAGCAGGGCCTGTGCCAGCGCCAGCAGGTTCCAGCGCGCGACCCCAGGTTGGCGCGCCCATGCATAGCGTCCGTGGACGTCGGTGGTGTTGGGGGTGTAGCCGGGATCGAAGGCGTCCATGAACCCGAACGGGCCGTAATCGATGGTCCAGCCCAGCACCGACATGTTGTCGGTGTTCATGACCCCGTGCACGAAGCCCACGCACTGCCAGCGCGCGATCAGCGAGCCGGTGGCGCGCGCGACCTCGCGCAGCAGCTCCAGCGCCGGATTGGCCGCATCGGCTAGCTCGGGGTGCAGCCGGGCCACGGTGTAGTCGACCAGCCGGCGCAGCGAGTCGTGCCTGCCGGAGTAGCTGAAGTGCTCGAAGTGGCCGAAGCGCACGAAGCTCGGGCACAGCCTGGTGACCACGGCCGCGGTCTCCAGGGTCTCGCGGCGCACCGGCAGATCGGAATCGACCAGGCACAGCGCGCGCGTCGTGGGGATTCCCAGGTGCCACATCGCCTCGCTGCACAGGAATTCCCGAATCGACGAACGCAGCACCGCGCGGCCATCTCCGCGCCGCGAATACGGGGTCGGTCCGGCACCCTTGAGTTGCACTTCCCACCATGCGTGCCCGAGGGATTGCGCAGGGTCCCGGGACATCGCCTCGCCCAGCAGGTGCGCGCGGCCGTCGCCGAGCTGCCCGGCCCAGTTGCCGAACTGATGCCCGGCGTACACGGTGCTGATCGCGCCGCCCTCGGCAGCTGCCTGGTTGCCGCTGAACATGCGGGCCCAGGCCTCGCGCGCATCGGTGTCGTCGCCCGGGGAGCGCAGTCCGAGCAGGCGCGCGGCGTCGTCGCTGACCAGGCGCAGCCTGGGCTGCGGCAGGCCCTGCGGGGCGTGCGTGCTGTGGAACTCGGCGCCGAGTTCGGCATAGCGCTGGCGAAGCTGCGGCAGGCAAGGGGGATCGCGCACCGGGTCGCTCACGAGCTCGGGCAGGGTGGAAGGATCGATGGCCATCTCCGGATTTTCCCGCAGTTTCTAAGGCCTTTTTACCCAAGGGGTAACAGGCGGCGCGCGCCCGGCAAGGCGGCGCCAGGCGCGGGGGACGCGCCCGGGGCTTCGCCGCGACGAGGGTTTCCCCGGGGCGGCAGCGCTTGTCCCGTCTCGCCGCAGTGCCGCAAAATGCGTCGACCGTTCACGACCACAACATGTCGACCAATTTGATTCTGCGGGCCCGCGGCCTTACCAAACAATTCGCAGGATTTGCTGCGGTGCAGGATATGGACCTGGACATCGCGCAGGGCTCGGTGCACGCCCTGGTGGGGCCCAATGGCGCCGGCAAGACCACCTGCTTCAACCTGCTGACCAAGTTCCTGGAGCCGACGTCGGGCAGCATCTGGTTCGACGAGCGCGACATCACGCGCATGCAACCGGCCGAGGTGGCGCGCCTGGGCCTCGTTCGCTCGTTCCAGATCAGCGCGACCTTCGGACACATGAGCCTGCTCGAGAACGTGCGGCTGGGCATGCAGCGCGCGGCCGGCATGGCCTGGCAATTCTGGGCCTCGCCGGCGCGCCTCGGGCGCCTGGACGAGCGGGCCATGCATTACCTGGAACTGGTGGGCCTGGCGGAGCAGGCGCCGCAGCTCGCGGTGAACCTGCCGTACGGACACAAGCGAGCGCTGGAACTGGCCACCACGCTGGCGCTCGAGCCGCGCCTGATGCTGCTCGACGAGCCCACGCAGGGCCTGGGCCACGAGGACGTGGAGCGCGTGACCGAACTCATCGCGCGCGTGGCCAAGGGGCGAACGGTCCTGATGGTGGAGCACAACATGTCGGTGATCTCGCGTATCTGCGACCGCGTCACGGTGATGCAGCGCGGACGCAAGCTGGCCGAGGGCAGTTACGCCGAGGTCGCGGCCAACCCCGAGGTGATCAGCGCCTACATGGGCGAGGCGGCCGAGGAGCTGTCGGCATGAACGCGCTGAGTTCCCCCGAGCGCGAGCTCGCGCTGGACATCGAGAACCTGCACGCCTGGTACGGCGAATCCCATGTGTTGCACGGCGTGGATCTGCGCGTGCCGGCGGGGCGCACGGTCAGCCTGCTCGGACGCAACGGCGCCGGGCGCACCAGCACGCTGCGCGCGATCATGGGCCTGACCAGCGCGCGCAGCGGCACGGTGCGCGTGTTCGGCAAGGACCTGGCCAAGGTGCCCGCGCATCGCATCGCAGGGCTCGGCGTCGGCTATTGTCCCGAGGAGCGCGGCATTTTCGCCAGCCTGAGCACGCGCGAGAACCTGCTGCTGCCGCCGCTGCTCAAGACCGGCTTCCAGGGGCTGAGCCTGGACGAGATCGACGAGTTGTTCCCGAACCTCAAGGAGCGCGCGCGCAGCCCCGGCTCGCGCCTGTCGGGCGGCGAGCAGCAGATGCTGGCGCTGGCGCGCATCCTGCGCACCGGCGCGCGGCTGCTGCTGCTCGACGAAATCTCCGAGGGCCTGGCACCGGTCATCGTGCAGGCGCTGGGGCGTGCCATCGCCTCGCTGCGCGACAGGGGATTCTCGATCCTGCTGGTGGAGCAGAACTTTCATTTTTCGGCGCGCCTCGCGGAC
>DAIDHU010000085.1 GCA_027451915.1 Thiomonas sp.
TCTCGGTGGCCGCGCCCTTTTCCTTCAGGCGCACCGCCTCCTCCACCGCGATCTCGTCGAAGGGGTTCATGCTCATCTTCACCCCCGCGGTGTCCACCCCACTGCCGTCGGACTTCACGCGGACCTTCACGTTGTAGTCCAGGACCCGCTTGACGGCGACCAGAACCTTCATGCCTCAGACTCCTCAGGAGATGACGGCCGCGCACTGCCCCCGGCAGCGGCTCGCGACCAAAATCGAACGACCGTTCTTTTTTTGCAGTGTATCGGCAAGCCGGGTGCCGAATCAAGCCCCGAGCCCGGACTGTGCCGCGCCGGCGCCCGGCGCGGCGCCCCCAGCCCAGTGCAGCACGCGCTGCGGGAAGGGGATCTCGATCCCCGCCTCGCGCAGCGCGCGCCACAGGGCCAGGTTCACCGCGCCGCGCACGTTGAGGGTACCGTTTTCGGGATCGGCGATCCAGAAGCCCACGGTGATCTCCAGTCCGTCGGCGCCGAAATTGCTCAGCACCGCCGATGGCCCCGGCTGGTCCACGACCCGCGGCACCGTGGCCGCCGCGCGCGCGAGCAGCGCCAGCACCTGTTCGACGTCGCTGCCGTAGGCCACCGACACCACGGTGGAGAACCACACGTTCGGATCGGTGTAGGAAAGGTTCTCGATGCGGCTGGAGATCAGCATCTCGTTGGGCACGATGGATTCGGTGCCCCCGGAGCTGCGCACCACCGTGTAGCGGGTCTTGATGTCCTGGATGCGCCCCTGGAAAGTGTCCAGCCGAACGTTGTCTCCCACGCGCATGCTGCGCTCGAGCAGGATGACAAAACCCGACACGTAGTTGGCGGCGATGCGCTGCAGGCCCAGGCCCAGGCCCACGCCCAGCGCGCCCCCGAACACTCCGAGCACGGTCAGGTCGATGCCCACCATCTGCAGCGCGGTCAGCAGGGCCACCGTGAACACCGCCGCGCGCACCAGGCGCGAGACCACCAGTCGCAGGTTGATGTCCAGCGGAGAGTCCAGCAGCCTGGCCTCGATCAGCGAGGACAGCCACAAGGCCAGCAGCAGGGTCACGGCCACCGAGACCACGCCGCGCAGGAGGGTCCAGGCGGTCAGGCGTTGCGGCCCGATGTGCACCGAGACGGCGTCCAGCGCCTCGATGATCTCCGGAAGCGCGCCGGTCAGGTACAGCAGCAGCCCGAGGCCCGCGCAGATGCGCACCACCCAGGTCAGCCAGCGGGCGCTGTGGGGATCGGCCAGCACCCGCTGCCCCGCGCGCGCGGCCACCCGCGCCAGCAGCCAGACCGCCAGCACCGGCAGCATGACCTTGAGCAATTCGGCGCGCTGCAGGTCGCGCGAGGCATGGCGGGTGAGTTGCAGCGCCAGCAGCGCCACCAGCGGCAGGCCCACGCCATGGCGCAGCGCGGCGCCGAGGGCGCCCTTCCAGGTCGAGGCGGTGAAGCGCCGCTCCACCACGGCGCCGACCAGCAGGCCCAGCAGCACCGAAGCCGCCAGCACCAGCAGCTGGCGGTGCAGCGGCTCGCCCCAGCCGGGATGGGCGATGGCCTGCAGCAAGGGCGAGCCCTCGCGCATGGGCAAGCCGCGACTCACAGCGGGGTTTTCCAGGCCGGCGGGCGCTTTTCCAGAAAGGCCTGCACGCCTTCGAGGGTGTCGGGTTCGTGGAAATTGCACACCATGGTCTGCGAGGCGAGCTGGTAGGCACCGGCCAGGCCCATTTCCATCTGGCGGTAGAACTGCGACTTGCCCAGGGCGATCGCCTGCGCCGGCTTGCCCAGGATCGAGGCCACCAGGGTCTCGAGCTCGGCCTCCAGGCGATCCGCCGCCACCGCGCGGTTGACCAGGCCCCAGTCGGCCGCGGTTGCGGCGTCGATGAAATCGCCCGTCAGCAGCATTTCCATGGCCCGCTTGCGGGGCAGGTTGCGCCCCAGGGGCACGCTGGGAGTGGAACAGAACAGCCCGAGGTTCACGCCGGAGGTCGCGAAGGTCGCATCCAGGCTGGCCACGGCCAGGTCGGCCTGCGCGACCAGCTGGCAACCGGCCGCGGTGGCCATGCCGTGCACGCAGGCGATCACCGGTTGCGGCAAGGCCACCAGGTCCTGCATGAACTTCCCGCACAGATCGAAGAGCTCGTGGATGCCCTCGCTGCCCGCCTGCGGGCGCATCTCGCGCAGGTCGTGCCCGGCGCAGAAGGCCTTGCCGGCGCCGCGCAGCACGACCACGCGCGCCTGGGTGTCGTCGCGCAGGGGGGCCAGCGCCTCGCGCAGGGCCTGCAGCAGGGCGCGGGACAGCGCGTTGAAGGCCCGCGGCCGGTTCAGGGTCAGCGTGACCACGCCGCGCGCGTCGCGATCCACCAGCAAGGGCTTGTCTGCGGCCGCGGCGGAGGCGGCGGGGTCGGTGACGGCGGACATCGGGTCTCTCCAGTCGGAAAAGGACGGCGCCCGGGCGAGCCGGCCGCCAGATGCAAGCGTAGCGGAGTTCACGGGCAGGGGCTGCGTCGCGGGCGTAGGGCCCCGGCTCAGGATTCGAGCCCGGCCAGCACCCGCACATGCTCCACCACGCTGCGGCCCAGCGCACTGAGGTTGTAGCCGCCTTCCAGGCAGGACACGATGCGCCCCTGGCAGACCTCGTCGGCGACTTCGCGGATGGCGCGCGTGATCCAGGCGTAATCGGCCTCCACCAGGCCCATCTGGGCCATGTCGTCCTCGCGGTGCGCATCGAAGCCGGCGGAGATGAAGATCATCTGCGGGGCGAATTCGCGCAGGCGCGGCAGCCAGCGATGCGCGACCACCTCGCGCACCTGGGCCCCCGCGCTGTAGGCCGGAAGCGGCACGTTGAGCATGTTGGGCGCCGGATCCTCGGTGCCGCTGTAGGGATAGAAGGGATGCTGGAAAAAGCTCACCATCAGCACCCGCGAGTCG
>DAIDHU010000086.1 GCA_027451915.1 Thiomonas sp.
AACGAGGCGGCCCTGTTCGCCGCCCGGCGCAACGCGCGCCTGGTGGAAATGGAGGATTTCGAGCGCGCCAAGGACAAGATCATGATGGGCGCCGAGCGCCGCTCCATGGTCATGCCTGAGGACGAGCGCCGCAACACCGCCTACCACGAGGCCGGCCACGCGCTGGTGGCCCGCCTGATGCCGCAGACCGACCCGGTGCACAAGGTCACGATCATCCCGCGCGGGCGTGCGCTGGGCCTGACCATGCAGCTGCCCGAGGCCGACCGCTACAGCATGGGGCGCGACCGCATCCTCAGCATGATCTCCGTGCTGTTCGGCGGACGCATCGCCGAGGAAGTGTTCATGCACCAGATGACCACCGGCGCCTCCAATGACTTCGAGCGGGCCACGCAGCTGGCGCGCGACATGGTCACCCGCTACGGCATGTCGGATTCCCTGGGGCCGATGGTGTATGCCGAGAACGAGGGCGAGGTGTTCGTCGGACGCTCGATCACCAAGACCACGCATGTGTCGGAGCAGACCATGCAGAAGGTCGACGCCGAGATCCGCCGCATCATCGACGAGCAGTACGCGCTGGCGCGCAAGCTCATCGAGGAGAACCAGGACAAGATGCACGCCATGGCGCAAGCCCTGCTGGAGTGGGAGACCATCGACGCCGAGCAGATCGACGACATCATGTCCGGGCGCCCGCCGCGTCCGCCGCGTCCGCCGGGAACCCTGCCGAGCAGCCAGCCCCCCAGCGCCGGGCGAACCAGCGGCGGCCTGCCCAGCGACGCGCCCACCGCCAACCCGGTCTGATCCGGGGCCCGGTTGCCTTGGCCGCGCTGGCGTCGACACCCGACGCGCCCGGCCTGCCCCCCGCGAGGGTGTGGCAGGCCGGGCGCTTCGCATTGGACCTGCGCCGCGCCCTGCTGATGGGCATTGTCAATCTCACCCCCGATTCCTTCTCCGACGGCGGGCTGCACGCCTCGCCCGCCGCCGCGCTGGCCCACGCGCGGCGCCTGCTCGACGAGGGCGCCGACATGCTGGACCTGGGGGCCGAATCGACCCGCCCCGGGGCGGCGCCGGTGGGCGACGAGCAGGAGTGGAGCCGGCTCGAGCCGGTGTTGCGCGAACTGGTGGGCTGGAAGGTTCCGCTGTCAGTGGACACCTATCACCCGCGCACCATGCGTGCCGCGCTGGAACTCGGGGTCGACGTGGTCAACGATGTGTGCGCGCTGCGGCGCCCCGGCGCCATCGAGGCGCTCGCCGCCAGCCCCGCCGCCGGAGTCTGCCTGATGCACATGCAGGGCGAGCCCTCGACCATGCAGCAGGCCCCGCACTATGAGGACGTGGCCTCCGAGGTGCTCGAGTTCCTGCGCCAGCGCGTGCAGGCGCTGCGCCAGGCCGGCGTGGCCCTCGAGCGCCTGTGCGTGGATCCGGGTTTCGGATTCGGCAAGACACGCGAGCACAATTTGCAGTTGGCGCGGCGCCTGGCGCAGCTGCGCGGCCTGGGCTGCGCGGTGCTGGTGGGCGTATCGCGCAAGTCCATGCTGGCCGCCACCTCGGGCCAGGCGCCGCGCGAGCGCGTGGCCGCCAGCCTGGGCGCTGCGCTGGCCTGCGTGGCCGCCGGCGCGCAGGTGCTGCGCGTGCACGACGTGGCCGCCACGCGCGACGCCGTACGTACCTTCGAGGCGATGCGCGCCTGAGTCATCGGGCCTGCGTCGCGCGTGCATCGCAACCAGGGGAGCGGGAATCTTGGGTGACAGGAAATACTTCGGCACCGACGGGGTGCGCGGGCGCGTGGGCACGGCGCCGATCGTTCCGGAATTCGGCCTGCGCCTGGGGCACGCGGCCGGGCGGGTGCTGCGCGCGCGGGGCGCCAGGCGCCCGACCGTGCTCATCGGCAAGGACACCCGCGTGTCGGGCTACATGCTGGAGGCCGCGCTGGAGTGCGGCTTCGCCGCGGCGGGCTGCGACGTCGTGCTGGTGGGGCCGCTGCCCACGCCCGGCGTGGCCTACCTGACGCGCGCGCTGCGCCTGGACCTGGGCGTGGTGGTCAGCGCGTCCCACAATCCCTACGCCGACAATGGCATCAAGTTCTTCTCGGCCGGCGGCAGCAAGCTGCCCGACAGCTGGGAGCTGGAGGTCGAGGCCGAACTTCCCCGTGCCGAGGGCTGCGTGCCCTCCGAGGAACTGGGCAAGGCGCGGCGCCTGGACGACGCGGCGGGACGCTACATCGAGTTCTGCAAAAGCACCTTTCCCAACGACCGCACCCTCAAGGGCCTGCGCCTGGTGGTCGATTGTGCGCATGGCGCGGCCTATCACATCGCGCCCTCGGTCTTCCACGAACTGGGAGCCGAGGTCGTGGCCATCGGCGCGCAGCCGGACGGTTTCAACATCAACCAGGGCGTGGGCGCCACGGCTCCGCAGGCGCTGATCGCGGCGGTGCGCGAGCAGCGCGCCGACTACGGCATCGCGCTGGACGGCGACGCCGACCGGCTGCAGCTGGTGGACGCCGGCGGGCGCCTGTTCAACGGCGACGAACTGCTGTACCTGCTGGCCATGGACAGGCGGCCCGCCGGGGTGGTCGGCACGCTGATGACCAACCTCGCGGTGGAACAGGCCCTGGCCGCCCAGGGCATGGAGTTCGTGCGCGCGGCGGTGGGCGACCGCTACGTGCTGGAGGAATTGCTGGCGCGCGACTGGAAGCTCGGCGGCGAGGGCTCCGGGCATATGCTGCTGCTGGATCGCCACACCACCGGCGACGGCATCGTCGCGGCGCTGCAGATGCTGGAGCTGGTGGTGCGCAGCGGGCGCTCGCTGGCCGAGCAGCTGGCCAGCCTGCGCCTGCTGCCCCAGACCCTGTTGAACGTGCGCATGCGCGAGGGCATCGACTGGAAGGCCCACGCCGGGCTGGCGCGGGCCAGCGGCCAGGTGCGCTCCGAGCTGGGCAGCCAGGGCCGGTTGCTGGTGCGCGCCAGCGGCACCGAGCCGGTGCTGCGCATCATGGTCGAGCATCCCGACCCGGGCTTCGGCAAGGCCTGCGCGCAGCGCCTGGGCGAGGCCCTGCAGCAAGAGGGCTGAAGCACACACGCGGCGGCGAGGGTGCGAGCGGGGCGGGTCGGGGCCCGCGACATTTCTGGGTCTTTCACCAAAATGTCATAATCCGCGTATCCAATGAGCGTCCAGACACCAGCCACTCACTGGTGCATGACCTCAGGAGAAACTTGCATGTCGATCGATACGACCCGCCGCCAACAGCTCAAACTGGCCCTCGCCACCGCGGGCCTGGTGGTCGCCACCTCCGTGGCCCCGATGGCCGCCCACGCTGCCGACGTGACCCTGCTGGAGACCGGCTCCACGCTGCTGTACCCGCTGTTCAACCTGTGGGTGCCCGACTACACGAAGGCCCACCCCGGCGTGCGCATCACCACCCAGGGCACCGGCAGCGGCACCGGCATCGCGCAGGCGATCTCCGGCGTGGCCCAGATCGGCGCCTCCGACGCGTACATGAGCGACGGTCAGATCAAGCAGAACCCCAGCATCCTGAACATTCCCCTGGCGATCTCGGCGCAGACCGTCAACTTCAACGTTCCGGGCCTGAACAAGGATCACCTGAAGCTGGATGGCCCCGTGCTGGCCGGCATCTACAGCGGCGCCATCAAGAACTGGGACGACGCGGCCATCAAGGCCCTGAACCCCGGCGTCAAGCTGCCCAACCACAACATCGTGCCGATCCACCGCACCGACGGCAGCGGCGACACCTTCATTTTCAGCCAGTACCTGTCCTTCTCCGACAGCAAGTGGAACGGCAGCGTGGGCTACGGCACCACCATCAGCTGGCCCGCGGTGCAGGGCGGCGTGGGTGCCAACGGCAACCCCGGCATGGTGCAGGCCTGCCAGCAGACCCCGTACTCGATCGCCTACATCGGCGTGAGCTTCCATGAGCAGGTCGCCAAGGCCGGCCTGGGCACCGCGATGCTGAAGAACCGCGCCGGCAAGTTCCTGCTGCCGACCGCCAAGACCGTCAGCGCCGCCGCCGATGGCCTGATCGCCAAGACCCCGGCCGACGAGCGCCTGAGCCTGGTGTTCGCCCCGGGCGCGGAGTCCTACCCCATCATCAACTACGAATACGCGATCGTCAACGCCAAGCAGGCCAACCCGGCACAGGCCAAGGCCATCAAGGAATTCCTGGGTTGGGCGGTGGAAAGCGCCGGCGGCAATTCCCCCAAGTACCTGGAAGCCGTGCGATTCATCGCGCTGCCCAAGCATATCCAGGACCTGAGCAAGGCCCAGATCGCGAAGATCCAGTAAGCATCATCCGCCTCGAACGCACGCGCCTCGCGGCGCGTGCGCAGCAGACTCGGCACCCTCGCGGGTGCCGATGCTGTTCTCCGGTTTGGCAACACGATCCCAGGTGCAAGCAAGCATGAAATGGTTCCAACGCGGACTGCAGGCGACCTCGGCGGTCATCCCGCTGGGCCTGATTGCGCTGTTCGTGTTCCTTACCGCGTATTCCTGGCCTGCGATCCGGTTCAACGGTTTCGGATTCCTGTTCTCGGACACCTGGAGCCTGGGCAACCTGTACGGCGACCCCGTGCACGTGCACGGAGTGCTGGTGCCGGCTGGCGCCCACTACGGCATCTGGGTGTTCATCGTGGGCACACTGGCCAGCTCGGCCCTGGCCTTGCTGCTGGCCGTGCCGGTGGGCATCGGCGTGGCGCTGTACCTGGTGGAATATGCGCCGCACAAGCTCAGCGGCGCCTTCGCGCAGATCGTCGAGCTGCTGGCCATGGTGCCCAGCGTGGTCTACGGGCTGTGGGGCTTCGAGGTGCTGGCGCCGCTGACCCTCAAGTACCTGGCGCCGGCCATCTCCGCGTCGGTTCCCTTCCTGTCCTTTTTCTCCACGCCGGCCAGCAGTGGTTTCGGCCTGTTCACCGCCAGCCTGGTGCTGGCGCTCATGGTGCTGCCGGTGATCGCCAGCACCCTGATCGAGGCCCTGCGCAGGGTGCCGCGCGAACTGCGGGAATCCTGCTTCGCGCTGGGCGCCACGCGGGCCGAGGTGCAGCGCCGCGCGCTGCTGCCGGCTGTTCGTACCCCCCTGATCGGCGCGGTCATCCTGGCGCTGGGGCGCGCGCTGGGCGAGACCATGGCGGTGCTCATGGTCAGCGGCGGAGCCCTGAACTACCTGCCCGGATCCCTGTTCAGCCCGATCACCAGCATGGCTGCCTTCATCGCCTCGCAACTCGACAGCGCCCTGCAGGACACCAGCGGCATGGCGGTTCGCTCGCTGGCCGAGATCGCCCTCGTCCTTCTCATCATCGCGGTCATTGTCAATGTCATCGCTCGCATCCTCACGCGACGTGTTGCCGTCCCCGGCTGAAGGCGTGCTGCGCGTGTCGCGCAAGCGCCGCGTCGACGCGGTGCTGTTCGGCATTTTCTGCGCCATCTCCTTCGTGCTGGTGGTGGTGCCGCTGGCCGACATCCTGTGGACCGTGCTGTCGCGCGGCGCCAGGGCGCTGAACCTGACGGTGTTCACCCAGGTCACCAACGGCATCAGCGGCGGCCTGCTCAACGCCATCGAGGGCACGCTGGTGCTCAGCGGCGGCGCCCTGTTGTTCGCGGCTCCGGTGGGTGTGATCACCGGCATCTACCTGGCCGAGTACGGCGAGGGCGCCTGGGGGCGTTCGGTGCGTTTCCTGGCCGACGTGCTCACCGGGGTGCCGTCCATCGTGCTGGGCTACTTCAGCTACGTCACGCTGGTGGAGGGCCTGGGCTGGCAGTTCTCGGCGCTGGCCGGTGCGCTGACCCTGGCGCTGATGATCGTGCCCTACATCGCGCGCTTCACCGAGCTGGCCATGCGCCAGAATCCCGCCAGCCTGCGCGAGGCCGGCTATGCGCTGGGCTGCAAGGAACACCAGGTGGTGTTCAAGATCCTGTTGCCGGCAGCGCGCTCGGGCGTGATCACCGGGGTGCTGCTGTCGCTGGCCATCTCGGTGGGCGAGACGGCGCCGCTGATCTACACCGCCGGCTGGTCGAACTACCTGTGGAACGGGCAGCTCACGCGCGAGCCCATCGGCTACCTCACCTACGTGATCTGGAGTTTCATCAACCAGCCCTTCGCCTCCGCGCACGCGCTCGCCTACGCGGCCGCCTTCCTGGTGATCGCCGTGGTGCTGGTGATCAACATCGCCACCCGCATCTTCCTGCGCAAGCGCCTGTGAACCTCGCCCCTCGAGAACCGACGATGACCCCAGCGGCAACCGAGCCGAACGCGCCAGGCAAGACGCGCGTGTCCGTGCGCAATGTCAACTTCTACTACGGCCAGTACCGCGCGATCAAGGACGTGAGCCTGGACATCGCGGACCGCCAGGTCACGGCCTTCATCGGGCCCTCGGGCTGCAGCAAGTCCACGCTGCTGCGCATTTTCAACCGCATGTTCGAGCTCTACCCCGACCAGCGCGCCGAAGGCGAGGTGCTGTTCGACGGGCGCAACATCCTGGCCAAGAGCGAGGACGTGTCGCTGCTGCGCGCGCGCGTGGGCATGGTGTTCCAGAAGCCCACGCCCTTCCCGATGTCGATTTTCGAGAACATCGCCTTCGGCATCCGCCTGTACGAGAAGCTGCCGCGCGCCGACATGGAGGAGCGCGTGCAGTGGGCGCTGGTCAAGACGGCGCTGTGGGACGAAGTCAAGGACAAGCTGCACCAGAGCGGGTTGAGCCTGTCGGGCGGCCAGCAGCAGCGCCTGTGCATCGCGCGCGCCATCGCCATCCGCCCCGAGGTGCTGCTGCTCGACGAGCCCACCTCGGCGCTGGATCCCATCTCCACCGGCA
>DAIDHU010000087.1 GCA_027451915.1 Thiomonas sp.
CGACCCCAGCGGCGGAGTGCACGCGCAGGCCGGCGCAGGCGACGGCCTGCAGCAGCAGGCGCGCGATGTCGTGGGCTTCGCGCGTGCGCAGCGCGTCACGCTGCGCCTGCGCGCTGCGCTGCGCAGATGCCAGCGCATCGGCGAGCCCCTGCAGTACCAGCAGGCCGAGCGCGAGCCCGACCAGGCAATCGAGCAGGCCGGCGCCTCGCTGGCTGCTCATGCGCGCAGGCTCCATTGCCAGACAGCGTGGCGCCCATGTGGCGGGCGCATGGTCAGCGTGCAGACCCTGTCGTCGGAGCCGGGTCCCGCCTGCGCCGCCAATGCGTCGGTGTCGTGCGCCGGCCTGCATGCGATCTCGGCACGGGCCCCGGGAAGCAGCCGCTCGGTGTCGCGTGCCCACTCGCGCCAGCCGAATTCGAGCATCTGGGGCGGCGTGCACTCGTGTCGCCGGCAGTCCGGCGCCGGGGAGTCGGGCGCCGGCAGCAGCACGCGCCGCGACGGCGTCGGCAGCGGCGCGCCCGACGCGGTGCGCAGCGCGTGCAGCCATTGCGCGAGGTTCGCAGCGGCCTGCGCGGCCTGCTGGTGCTGGCGGGCGGCGAGTGCTTCGCGCGCGGTGATCGCCGGCAGGCGCAGCAAGCCGGCCACTCCCAGGCCGAGCACCATGCAGGCCAGCAGGGCATCGGGCAATCCGGCGCCGACCGTGGTCCGGGATCGGGCTCTGGCTCGGGCGGGCGCGGCGGCGGCGGGCGGCATGGCGACCCATTGTGCCCCGGAGTCGGTGCGCGATGGGGCAAGTCCCCGCCGCCAGGCCGGGCTTGCCGCGCCGGTCAAGCCAGCGGGCGTGCCGCCGTGAGCCGTGTCGGAGTCAGTCCTCGAACACGACCGCGCGGGCCGTGAGCACGAGCACCGGGCCGAGGATCAGGCCGACCATGCCGAACATGGCCAGCCCGCCGAAGATCGCCAGCAGCACCAGCAGGAACGGGGCATGCCCGGTGGCGCCGATCAGCTTGGGCTTGACCAGAACGTCACCCGACAGCGTGATCACATGACCCAGTGCCAGCACGGCCAGGCCCGGCAGCAGGTGATCCTGGGCGGCCAGCAAGGCGGCCGCCGACACCAGCGCCACGCCGGTGCCGCCGGGAATCACCGACAGCAGCCCGACGGCGATGCTCCACGCATACCAGCGCGGCATCCCGGCCAGCGCGAACAGGGGCAGGCTCAGCAGCAGGTCCCACAGCGCAAGGCCGAGGCTGCCGACGATGGTGGCCTGGGTGGCGCGCAGCACGTGGTGCTCCACGCGGTCCGCGAGCGCGGGAGAAACGATCCTGGCGAGGCTGCTGCGCAGTGCATGCGCCACGTGCCCACGCTGCCACAGCACCGCCCACAGCAAGGCCAGCGCGAGCAGCGCGTGCATCAGCAAGGTCAGCACGTGTTCTCCGACCAGGCGGATTTCGGCCAGATGCTGCTGCAGCAGCAGGGGCGGCTGGTTCTGCGTCAGCCACGCGCGCACGGCGTCCTGGTGCGCAGCCAGCAGCGAGCCGATCCAGGGGGCGTGGACAGCCGCCCGGGTCAGCGCGTCGACGTCGAGCCGGACCTGGGCCAGTCGAGGCAGCGCCGGCGCGAGCAGCGCGCCCAGCGCGAGCAGCGGCAACGCGGCCAGCAGGGTCCAGGCGAGGGTCACCAGGCTGGCTGCCAGCCAGGCCGGCATGCGCGCCTCGAGGCGGACCTGGAACGGCAGGCTGGCGGCGGCCAGCGCCAGCGCGGCGACGATGGGCACCGCGAAGGGCACGAAGGGCAGCAGGCCCAGGGCCGCGAGCAGGGCCAGGAACCAGGGGTCGAGACGGCGTGTCAAGGCGGGGGTACGGAGCAGGCGACGGCGCCGGGATGCGCCGCATCCGCCATGGTAGGCGACGCGGCCTGCAACGGGCCGGTCCAGACAACGCGAGCAGGGCGGGGCCAAACAAAAAACCCCGCAGCTCTTGGAGCTGCGGGGTCTCGAATTGGTGCCCAGAAGAGGACTCGAACCTCCACGCCTCGCGGCGCTAGTACCTGAAACTAGTGCGTCTACCAATTCCGCCATCTGGGCCAGAAAGTGAAACTATACCAGCATTTTTCTGCTTGTCCAGTATGCTGCGAACAAAAGCGTCGACCCGGGGGCCTTCCCGGCGCCCGTCGGCGTGAAACGAGCAAGGGGAAGGCATTGATCGTCGAAGGCATCGTCCAGGGACATCGCGACGGCTACGGTCTGGTGGTGTCGGAGCAGGAACCGACGGAGGTGTACCTGCCGCCGCAGCAGATGCGCGCGGTGATGCACCTGGACAAGGTCCGTGTGCGCGTGGTGCGCCAGGACCGTCGCGGGCGCCCCGAGGGCCAGGTACTGGAGATTCTGGAGCGCAGCACGCGTCCGGTGATCGGCCGGGTGCTGCAGGAAAACG
>DAIDHU010000088.1 GCA_027451915.1 Thiomonas sp.
GCCGTCCACAAGCCCATGCTCAGGAACTCGGGCTTGGTCATCTCGCCGGCAGCGCCGGGCCCGGCGCTGCCGCCGCCGACCGGATGGAAGACCGCCTTGAGCTGGCCCGTCACCGGCGCCGATGCATCCGCCTCGGGAGCGGACAGGATCGGGCCTTGCATGAGCATGCGCTGCCGCCCCACGGCGCGAGGGCCCGTTGGCGCGGTCATCACGTAGGGCGGCCGGTGGATGTCGGTGGCTGAAACCAGCAACGCGCAGGACATGCCCGAGCCCAGCGCATGCACCTGCCCCTGCCCGGGCTGCGCCCGCGTCGTGCACTCGGGCACGCGATACTTCAGGAAGGGCGCCGGCTGGCTGGCTCGCGCGAGCAGCCGGAAGCCCTTGCGCGGATCGTCCAGCCGGATGGAGTGAACCTGCGCCACCGACTGCCCCGAGCCGTGGTAGGTGTACACCACCAGCTTGGCCAGCAGGTTCACCCGTCGCGACTGCACGCCGAGGGCGTGCTGCTCGTCCTCCTGCGTGCGGTGCTTCAGCGGGAAGAAGGTCTGCGGGCGCACGACCGGCAGCCACAACTTGTGCAGCACCACGCCCTCATGCCACGCGGCCTGCGACAGGTCCAGCTCCAGCTTGGCGAATGGCGGGTAGTCGGCTTGTGGCGTGGGCGCCTCGCGCAGGTCGATCTGCCGGTCGGCCTGCGCGCCGAGGTCCGCGTGCAGGCAGCCGTCGCTGCCGGCGCCGGCGATCTGGAAATACGCCCGCGCCGCCCGCGCCACGCAAATGCGCACGTCGTGCAGCGCCAGCGCCGAGGCGTTGCGGATCCACAGGTCATCATGGTGGCACTGCAGCGCATGCACCCCGGCGCGGCAGTAGTCCGCCACAGGCCAGCCGTAGGCAGCGTCCGGCCGGTCGTCCACATGCACCATGGTGCTCAGCGCCAGCGCCTGCAGGTAGGGGGTGTCCTGAGCCGCCGAAGCCGCGGCCGAAGCGGCCGAGGCCGGCCGCGCCGGCCTGGAGGCGCCCGCCCTGCCCGCGTTGGCGCCGCTGCCGCTCCCGCTCCTGCCCGAGGCCTGCGGCGCTGGAACCCGCGAGGCCCGCGCCGGGCCCGAAGCCCCTGGCAGCGCCGCCGACACCCCCGGACGCGGCAGGCCCTCGGCCGCAGCCAGGCCCGGCACGTCCTCGCCATGGGGCCCGCCCACGTCGATGGTCTCGTGCCGGATCCCGCCTTCGGGCGCATGCCGGCTCAGCATCACGCCGGCCGGCTGGTTCGCATGCGGCGCCAGCAGGGCGTAGCCCAGCAGCGCAGCGGCGCTCAGGACCATGCCCGCGCCGCCGGAGGCCGCCGGCAGGCCCAGGCCGTGCAGCAGGCGCGCGGGCAGCTGCACGAAGGCCGCGGCCGGGCGCCCCAGCAGCGCCGCGATCGCCGCGCCCAGCGCTCGGGCGCCTCGTGCTCGCGGGGTCGGGTGTTCGTGGCTCATCGCGGATCCTGTTCGCGTGACATCCGGCTCGGCCCTCAGGGCGCGTTCACCTGCATTTGCCAGAACGGCTCCAGGGCCCGCACCGTGTTGTCGGTGCCCTGGCCGGGGTAGAGGTCCTGCTGGGTGGCCAGGTCCCGGCACTCGAGGTCGCTGACCGCGGTGCCTTGTGCCGTGTCGGAAAAATCGCCGCCGGCGCAAATCCGGTCTCCCTCGCTGGACAGCGCATCCACCCTGGCCGGGATGTCGTCGTGGTCGTGGTCCACGGGATCGATCAGGAAGGGAGCCGTCCCACCCTCGATCTGCCCCTCGTGCCAGCGCAGCAGGGGGCGGCGCTCGTCTTTGTCGGGCCCTCCCTGCTCGTCGAGCAGGTCGAAGCTCCCCCCGGCGATCATGTCGTCGCCGCTGGACACCATCGCCAGCACGTCGCCCCTGGCGTTGGGGGCGGGCCGCAGCCATGCCGCGGGCCCGGAGGCCTGAATCTGGGGCAGGCGCAGGGCCCAGCCGGCGCTGGCCAGGGCCCCGGGTCCGGGGCCCTCGCCCACCCAGTCGAAGTTTCCGCCGATGCCG
>DAIDHU010000089.1 GCA_027451915.1 Thiomonas sp.
CCGCAACTACTACGCCAATTTCCCCTACGAACTGGTGCGTTCGGCGCGCATGGACGGCGCCGGATTCTTCGGCGTGCTCTGGCGCATCCTGCTGCCCAACAGCGCGCCCATCATCGTGGTCACGGTGATCTGGCAGTTCACCAACATCTGGAACGAGTTCCTGTTCGCGTCGACCTTCGGCAGCTTCAACACCTCGCCGCTGACGGCCGCGCTGAACAACCTGGTGAACAGTTCGATGGGGGTCAAGGAATACAACGTGTATTTCGCGGCCGCGGTGATCGCCGCGCTGCCCACCCTGGTGGTGTACATCGCATCCGGTAAATATTTCGTCCGCGGCCTGATGGCCGGGTCGGTGAAAGGCTGAACGAAAATCATGGCCACGCTTCAACTCCAGAATGTCCGCAAGAGCTTCGGCAACGTCAAGGTGCTGCACGACGTTTCCATCGACATGGCGGACGGCGAGTTCCTCGTGCTGGTCGGGCCCTCCGGCTGCGGCAAGAGCACCCTGATGAACATGATCGCCGGGCTCGAGGAGCCCACGGGCGGCAAGGTCGTGCTGTCCGGGCGCGACATCACCAACCTGCCGCCGGCGGATCGCAACATCTCCATGGTGTTCCAGTCCTACGCGCTGTACCCGAACACGACGGTGGAGAAGAACATCGAGTTCCCGCTGCTCATGCGCAAGGTCGACAAGGGCGAGCGCGAGCGCAGGGTCCAGCACGTGGCCTCGATGCTGCAGATCGAGCACCTGCTGGCGCGCAAGCCGCGGCAGCTCTCCGGCGGGCAGCGCCAGCGCGTGGCCATCGGACGGGCGCTGGCGCGCGAGCCCCAGCTCTACCTGTTCGACGAGCCGCTGTCCAACCTCGACGCGCAGTTGCGCCTGGACATGCGCACCGAGATCAAGAAGCTGCACCATCGCCTGCGCGCCACCATCGTCTACGTCACCCACGACCAGATCGAGGCCATGACCCTGGCCACGCGCATCGCCGTGATGAAGGATGGCGTGGTGCAGCAGGTCGGCACCCCCCACGAGGTCTACAACCGTCCGGCCAACACCTTCGTGGCCGGCTTCATGGGTTCGCCGCGCATGAACCTGACGCGTGCCCGCGTGGAACAGGCCGAAGGGGGCCTGCGCGTGGTCTACGGCGCCGATGGCGCGAGCCCGGCCGTGCTGCACCTGCCCGACCAGCACGGCGCGCTGGCCGAGCGCGTGGGCGGCGAAGTCATCGTGGGGCTGCGCGCCGAGGCCATCGGCCTGGCCCACGAGGGCGTGCAGCCTGGCCCGCTGGAACGCGTGCTGGACGTCACCATCGAGGTCGTCGAGCCCACCGGTGCCGATACCCTGGCCGTGTTCAGCCTGGGCGGGCAGGAGCTGACCGCGCGCCTCGAGCCCGACCTGTCGCTGCAGGCCGGACACCCGGCGCGCCTGCTGGTGGACCTGTCGAAGATCGTGTTCTTCGACCCGAAGACTGAGCAGCGCATCGGATGAGCGTCGAGATGCGTTGGGGTTTCGTCGGGGCCAGCGACATCGCGGGCCGGGTGATCGAATCGCTGCGCAAGATCGAGGGCGCGCAGCCGGCGGGCATCTGCTCCGGCAGCGAGCAGCGCGCGCGCGAGTTCGCCCAGCGCCATGGCCTGGCGCTGGCCGGCACCGATCTGCGGAGCTGGCTGGAGCAGGGCGGCTTCGACGCGATCTACATCAGCTCGACCAACCAGCTGCACGCGCAACAGACCCTGGCCGCGCTGCGCCATGGCTGCCACGTGCTGTGCGAGAAGCCTCTGGCGATGTCGGAGCAGGACGCGCGCGACATGGTGCGAGCCGCCGCCGAGGCGGGGCGCGTGCTGGCCACCAACCACCACCTGCGCGGCAGTCCGGCCAACCAGCGCCTGCGCGAGCTGGTGGCCAGCGGCGAGCTCGGCGAGGTGCACTCGGTCCAGGTCTCCCACGCCGTGTACCTGCCTCGCCACCTGCAGGGCTGGCGCCTGGACCGCCCGGACGCCGGGGGCGGAGTGCTTCTGGACATCCTGGTGCACGACGCCGACGTCCTTCGCTTCGTGCTGCAACGCGAGCCGCGCGGGGTGATCAGTTTCGCCACCAGCGCCGGCATGGCCCGCGCCGGACTCGAGGACAACGCCATGAGCGTGCTCGAGTTCGAGGGCGGCGTGCTGGCGCAGTGCCATGAGTCCTTTGTCGCGGCCCACGCGCAAAGCCGCCTGCACCTGTTCGGCACCCGCGCCAACGTGTACAGCGTGGGCGCGCTGTCGCAGGCGGGAAGCACGCGCCTGGTGCTGCGCGACGAGAGCGGCGAGCAGCTCATCGAGCTGCCCCCGGCCGATGTGTACGAGAACACCCTGCGCGCCTTCACCCAGGCCTGCGCCGGGCACGGCGCGCCGCTTTGCACCGGCGCGGACGGCCTGGCCTCGCTGCGCGTGGCGCTGGGAGCCCTGGAATCGTCGCGCCTGGGCCGGCGCGTCGAGCTCTGAACCCCGAGTCCTCGCCGATGTCCACCGATCCCCACGCGTATCGCGCCGCCGCGCGCATGGTGCAGCCGCTGCCGGTGTTCCGCTCACCGGAGTTCCTGCGCGCCCACGTGCAGCAGACCCTGGCCTTCTACGCGCCCCAGGAAATCGACCCCAGCGGCGGATTCTTCCAGTATTTCAAGGACGACGGCAGCGTGTACGACCGGCGCAGCCGGCACCTGGTCAGCAGCACCCGTTTCGTGTTCAACCACGCGATGGCGCTGAGGCATTTCGGCGACGCGAAGCACCTCGACGCGGTGGCCCACGGCATTCGATTCCTGCGCGAGGCGCATGCCAGGCCCGAGGGGGGGTACGCGTGGACCCTGGAATGGGACGGCGAGCGCGCGCGGGTGACGGATCCGACCAACCACGCCTACGGCCTGGCCTTCGTGCTGCTGGCCTACGCGCACGCGCTGCGCAGCGGCATCGAGGAATGCGCGGCCTGGATGCACGAGACCTACGACTTGATGGAGCGTCACCTCTGGGAGCCGCGCCACTCGCTGTACGCCGACGAGGCCGACGCGCAGTGGCGCGTGGGGGCCTATCGCGGGCAGAACGCCAACATGCACGCCTGCGAGGCCATGCTGGCGGCCTTCGACGCCACCGGCGAGGCGCGCTACCTGGATCGGGCCGAGGTGCTGGCCGACTCCGTGACCCAGCGCCTGGCGCAGCGCGCCGGTGGACTGGTGTGGGAGCATTACGACGCGGGGTGGTCGCCCGACTGGGAGTACAACCGCGGCGACCGCAGCAACATTTTCCGCCCCTGGGGCTACCAGACCGGGCACCTGACCGAGTGGGCCAAGCTGCTGCTCATGCTCGAGCAGCGCCTGCCCAAGCCGCGGCGCGACCCGGGTCTCCTGGCCCGCGCCAGGCACCTGTTCGACACCGCCATGCAGCGGGGATGGGATGCCGCGCACGGCGGGCTGGTCTACGGCTTCGGCCCCGACGGCCAGGTGTGCGACGCCGACAAGTACTTCTGGGTGCACGCCGAGAGCTTCGCCGCGGCCGCGGCGCTGGCCGTGCGCACCGGCGAGCACGCCTACTGGGACTGGTACGAGCGCATCTGGCAGGTGTCGTGGCAACACCTGGTCGACCACCGCTACGGCGCCTGGTTCCGCATACGCGGACCGGCCTGGGAGGCGCTGGACGAGTTCAAGAGCCCCGCCGGGAAGACCGACTACCACACCATGGGCGCCTGCTACGAGGTGCTGCACTGGCTGGACGCGCAGCAGGCGCGCTGAACCCTTTCGCGAAACCCGCCATGGATCTGCAAGCAGAAATCGAGCGCGTGCGCGCGCAGGAAGCCGCGCTCGCCTGCCCGGCTTTCGGGGCCGCTCAGGCCTGGGAGCTCGGAGTGGCCCTGCGCGAGGCCGCGCTCGCCCGCCAGGTCGGACTGTGCATCGAGGTGCGCCTGAGCGCGAACACCGTGTTCCTGTGCGCCATGCCCGGCACCAGCCCGAGCAATGCCGACTGGTTGCGCCGCAAGCGCAACGTCGTGGAACTGCTGGGGCGCAGTTCCTACGGGGTGGGTCTGCAGATGGCGCTGGAAAAGACCTCGCTGGCCGACAAGATGGGCCTGCCGCTGCGCGATTACGCCTCCCACGGCGGTTGTCTGCCGCTGCGCGATGCCTCGGGCACGGTCTGGGGCAGCGTCGGGGTCTCGGGCCTGCCGCAGTTGCAGGATCACGAGCTGGTGGCCGAGGTGCTGGGCGCGCTGCTGGCGAAGG
>DAIDHU010000090.1 GCA_027451915.1 Thiomonas sp.
CGAAGGCCGCCAGCGCCAGCGCCGCGCCCACCCAGAGAGCTTCGGACCGGCTGAGCTCGCCGCTGGTGACGGGGCGGCGCGCGGTGCGCTGCACGTGGCGGTCGAACTCGGCGTCCGCCGCGTCGTTGACCGCGCAGCCGGCCGAGCGCATGAGCACGGTGCCGGCGCTGAACACCAGCAGCAGGCGCCAGCCGGGGAAGCCGCCGGAGGCGATCCACAGCGCCGCCAGCGTCGGCCACAGCAGCAGCAGCCAGCCGGCGGGACGGTTCCAGCGGATCAGGTCCAGCCACAGCGCGATGCGGCTGCGCGCGGCCTGGGGTGCGGGGGCGGCGGAATTCACGGCATGGCATGGTACGCCAAGGCCCGCGGCGCACCGGGGCTTGCAAACCCCCATGAATTCACCGCGACGCGGAATGCGCCGCGGATGTGAGCGCTTACTCGCCGAGCATGGAGCGCAGCATCCACGCGGACTTCTCGTGGATGTCCATGCGCGCGGACAACAGGTCGGTGGTGGGCTGATCGCCTGCCTGCTCCACCAGGGGCAGCAATTCGCGGGCGGTGGCGGCCACGGCCTCGTTGCCCTGGACCAGTCGGCGGATCATGTCCTCCGCGCTGGGAGGCTCCATGGGGGCGTCGCCCAGCTTGGTCAGCTGCCCGAACGCGGCGTAGGAGCCCGGCGCGCTGTAGCCCAGCGCGCGAATGCGTTCGGCGATGGGATCGACGGCGTTCCACAGCTCGTTGTACTGGGACATGAACATCAGGTGCAGGGTGTTGAACATCGGCCCCGTGACGTTCCAGTGGAAATTGTGGGTGGTCAGGTACAGGGTGTAGGTGTCGGCCAGCAGGCGCGACAGGCCCTGCGCGATGGCCTCGCGGTTTTTCTCGGTGATGCCGATGCCGAGGTTTTTCGAGGTCAGGTGCAACTTCGGGGCGGCGGGAGCGCTTTTGCTCATCGGGACACTCTCCAATAGTGGGGCGCGCGCCGGGTGCGCCGATGCCCGGGATTTAAGCACGAAGCCTGCGCGGCGAGGCGCCTGTGCGCATTCACACATAGAGTGCAGGGAATTGCTGCGAGCTTCGTGTCGAAACCGCAACACGATGCCCGCCCGCCATCGGGCCGGGCGCCGGACAGGGGAGCCAGGGCGCTGCGGCGAGCATGCGGGATTCACCCAAGGCCGGCTCGCGTCGTCATACACCAGGGGGTTCCTGGGTGAGATCGTGCGGCAATATTCCGATACCCCTTGATGCCCGTTCGTCGTTGCGACCTGCGCCGGCGTGGGAGTACGATGCGGGAAAACCACTAAGCCCATTGATTCCGGTCATTTTTGTTCGTGGGCCGGGCATCGCCTTCCCGTTCTCCCTCCCTCCATCATGCGCCAGCTCAATCAGCTATCGGTTGTCGAGAAACTCCAGCACACCGGCTTCATCATCCTCGTCTGTTTCGGCCTTCTGTGCGCCGAGCTCTACCTGTTCGTCACCCACACGGGCCTGGACGGCAAGGCGGGTGTCACCCTCAAGGACATCCAGTTGTCCTACGCCGGCAATCCCGACGGCAGCAAGCTGCAGACCGTGCTGCCCACCATGCTCACCAACGCCGGCGTTCCCAAGTCGGAATGGCCGCAGGACAAGGCCCTGTTCGACCACTGGATCGCCGGCGGTCGCACCCAGGCCGAGTACGACACCCAGATCAAGCCCTTCGTCGCCCAGCACTGCCTGATGTGCCACAGCGTGGCCATGAGCCAGCAGCTGCACAACCCGCCGCTGGTCACCTATGACGACCTGAAGGCCGTGACCAACGTCGACACCGGCATGAGCTACACCACCATGTTCATGACCGGCATGGTGCACCTGACCATGCTGGGCGTGATCTTCTGGCTGGCGGCCTACCTGTTCGTGCGCACCCGCGTGAACAACCAGATCAAGGCCATCGCCGTGATCACCCCGTTCATCGCCATGATGCTGGACTTCTCTGGCTGGTTCCTGACCAAGCAGAACCCCAATTTCGCGTGGTTCGTGCTGATCGGCGGGGGCCTGTCCTGCCCGATCGCCGCGCTGGAGCTGGTCGTGTCCTTCTTTGACATGTGGGTCGGCATCCCCGGCTTCCTGCAGCAGAAGCTGGTGGCCGAAGCGCGCAAGTAAGCAGCGCCAGGCTCCGGTCCAAGGCCGCCGCCGCCCGCAAGGGTGGGGCGGCCTTGTCGTTCGTGACGTCCCCCCGCGCACGCGGGGGCTGCCCGGGCGGCGGCGCACGGGGTCGTCCCCCTAGAATCGCAGCCCATGACAAACCCCGACAGCCTCCGCGCCCAGGGCGCACGAGAGTCCGCCCTGCAGGTCGTGGTCCTGGCCGCCGGCAAGGGCACGCGCATGCGCTCGCGCCTGCCCAAGGTGCTGCAGCCCCTGGCCGGACGCGCCTTGCTGGCGCATGTGCTGGACACGGCGCACGCGTTGCACGACGCCCGCTGCGTGGTGGTCGTGGGCCACGGCGCGCAGCAGGTGCGCGCGGCCTTCGCCTCGCGCGAACACCTGGGATTTTGCGAACAGGAGCCGCAACTGGGCACCGGCCACGCCGTGCTGCAGGCCTGCCCGCAGCTCGACGACTCCGGCGTGGTGTTGGTGCTCTACGGCGACGTGCCGCTGGTGCGCGCGCAGACCCTGCAGCCCTTGCTCGACGCCGCCCGCGGCGGCGCGCTGGCCGTGCTCACGGTCATGCTGGATCAGCCCGAGGGCTACGGGCGCATCCTGCGCGACCCGCAGGGCCGCGTCCTGCGCATTGTCGAGCACAAGGACGCCACGCCGGCCGAGCGCGCGATTCGCGAAGTCAACAGCGGCATCCTGGCCGCCCCCGCCGCCGCCCTCAAGCGCTGGGTGGCCGCGCTGCGCAACGACAATGCCCAGGCCGAGTACTACCTCACCGACGTGGTGCAGATGGCCCAGGCCGAGGGCCTCGCGGTGCACGCGGTGGTGGCCGCCGACGCCGAGGAGCTCCTGGGCGTGAACGACCGCCTGCAGCTGGCCCGGCTCGAACGCGTGGTGCAGCGCAGGAACGCCGAGCGCCTGATGCGCGAGGGTGTCACCCTGCTCGATCCCGAGCGCATCGACGTGCGCGGCGAGCTGCTGTGCGGGCAGGATGTGCGCATCGACGTGGGTTGCGTGTTCGAGGGGCGCGTGGAGCTGGCCGACGGCGTGCAGGTGGGCCCCCACTGCGTGCTGCGCGACTGCCGCATCGGCCCCGAAAGCCGCATCGAGGCCTTCTCCCACCTGGACGGCGCCAGCTGCGCGGAAGGCGCGCGCATCGGGCCCTACGCTCGCCTGCGCCCGGGCACCGAGCTGGCGCGCGACGTGCACATCGGCAATTTCACGGAAGTGAAGAACAGCCGCATCGGCGACGGCAGCAAGGCCAATCACCTGAGCTACGTCGGGGACACCACGGTGGGCGAGCGCGTGAACATCGGCGCCGGCACCATCACCTGCAATTACGACGGCGCGGCCAAGCACCGCACCGTCATCGAGGATGACGCCTTCATCGGCTCCGACACCCAGCTGGTCGCGCCGGTGCGCGTGGGCAAGGGTGCCACGCTGGGGGCGGGCACCACGCTCACGCGCGACGCCCCGGCGGGGCAGCTCATCGTGTCGCGCGCTCGCCAGCTCACCATCACGAGCTGGACCCGTCCGCAGAAAAACCCTTCCAACGAAAGCTGAGCCATGTGTGGAATCGTCGGCGCCGCTGCGCGCCACAACATCGTTCCGGTGCTGCTCGAAGGCCTGCAGCGTCTCGAATACCGCGGCTACGACTCCTGCGGCCTGGCTGTGCACGAGGCCGGGCGCCTGCAGCGCCTGCGCACGACGCAGCGCGTCGCCGACCTGCGCGCCCAGGCCGAGGGCCTGCAGGCCTCCACAGGCATCTGCCATACCCGCTGGGCCACCCACGGCGCACCCGCCACCCACAACGCGCACCCGATGATCTCGCGCGGCGAGCTCGCGCTGGTGCACAACGGCATCATCGAGAACCACGACGAGCTGCGCGCCGAGTTGCAGGGCGCCGGCTACGAATTCGAGAGCCAGACCGATACCGAGGTGGTCGCGCACCTGGTGCACAGCCTGTACCGCGGCGACCTGTTCGACGCCGTGCAGCGCGCGGTCGCGCGCCTGCGCGGCGCCTACGCCATCGCCGTGTTGCACAACGCCGAGCCCGAGGTGGTGGTGGGCGCGCGCGCCGGCAGCCCGCTGGTGCTGGGCCAGGGCGACGACGGCTGCTACATCGCCTCCGACGCGCTGGCCCTGGCCGGCAGCGCCGAGCGCGTGGCCTATCTCGAGGAAGGCGACGTGGTGCGCATCCACCCGACCGGCGCGCAGGTGGTGGACGTGCAGCGTCGCCCGGTGGAGCGCGCCTGGCATGCGCTGCAGGCCTATGCCGGGGCCACCGAGCTGGGCCCGTACCGGCACTACATGCAAAAGGAGATCTTCGAGCAGCCTCGCGCGGTGGGCGACACCCTGGACGGTATCGAGACCATCGGGGCCGGGCTGTTCGGAGACAAGTCCGGCGTGCTTGGCCGCATCCGGCGCGTGCTCATCCTCGCCTGCGGCACCAGCCATTACGCCGGCAGCGTGGCGCGCCACTGGATCGAGGCCCTGGCGCGCGTACCGGTGGACGTGGAAGTGGCCAGCGAATACCGCACCCGCGACAGCGTGCCCGACCCGGACACCCTGGTGGTGGGCGTATCCCAGAGCGGCGAGACCGCGGACACCCTGGCCGCCTTGCGCCACGCGCGCGGCCTGGGCATGCATCACCAGCTCGCCGTGTGCAACGTGCCCGGCAGCGCGATGATGCGCGAGTGCGCGTTGAGCTTCGCCACGCGCGCGGGAGTGGAAATCGGCGTGGCCTCCACCAAGGCCTTCACCACCCAGCTGGTGGCGCTGTTCCTGCTGGCCCTGACCCTGGCCAAGCTGCGCGGGCGCCTGGACGAGCAGCAGGAGCAGCAGCAACTGCAGCAGTTGCGCCACCTGCCGGTGGCCCTGCAGGCCGCGCTGGCCACCGAGCCCCAGATCATGGCCTGGGCCGAGACCTTCACGCGCCACGACAACGCGCTGTTCCTGGGCCGCGGCATGCACTATCCCATCGCACAGGAGGGCGCGCTCAAGCTCAAGGAGATCTCCTACATCCACGCCGAGGCCTACCCGGCCGGCGAGCTCAAGCACGGCCCCCTGGCCCTGGTGACCGACGCCATGCCGGTGGTGGTGGTGGCCCCCAACGACGCGTTGCTGGACAAGCTCAAGAGCAATCTGCAGGAAGTACGCGCGCGCGGCGGCCGCCTGTACGTGCTCACCGACGCCGGCACGCGCATCGACAACACCGAGGGGGTGCACGCCATCCGCCTGCCCGAGCACTACGGACTGCTGTCGCCCGTGGTCCACGTGGTGCCGCTGCAGCTGCTGGCCTACCACACTGCCGTCGCCCGGGGCACGGACGTGGACAAGCCGAGGAACCTGGCGAAAAGCGTGACCGTGGAGTGAGGTTTCTTCGATACCGGTATTGATGTGGAGTTGCAGTTAAAGGCTGTCCCGCGCAGATAAGACCTGTCCCGCCTGGGACCTAGTGGGACGCCGGGTCTGCAGATCTGGAAGTTCAAGGCGGGACTGCGTAGGAAGTCGCAGGGGCTCCCCTCCCAGGTGTGGGCCCCAACCGTTGGCAACCGTGCCAGGACCGACAGAGCCACTTCCCCACGCGGGGGAAGCAGCTAGCTGCCCAGAAGCGCCGAAGGACTGTGGGCGTCAGCTCGTCGGCCTTTGCGGTCACTGAGCGGGGCGAGCCAGACGTCGGCTTTGTAGCGTTCTCGGCCATTCGGGCACGAAGGCATAACTGACGCAGACTGACATAAAGCAGTCACTGGGCGCACCGTCGGAAGGTCCCGCCCCGGCTGGGCAACCCGCTCAACTGGCTTGGCAACCCGCATTGCCCATCCACTGAGCAGACGGGGTGTACCGCTGAAGATCTGGTGCGGACTGCGCCTGAAGCGGTATCCTGTGCTTTGAAGCCGCACGCCCCGCCGGCGGCATGCGAGAGGCATCTCCGGGCCGCGCCGGATGGCAAAGCGCAGTTGCAACAGGCACAATGCGGAATGCCCGCTCCGTGGGCTTCGCCGGACTTCCCCGTGGCCAGTTCAGACCAGCTCAAGGCACTCATCAAGTCGCACATCAGTCGCGATGACGGCCAGTTCTTGTCGGTCGCGATGCAAGTGGCCGCGCACGAGGCCAAGCTAGGGCACGGAAAGCTTGCCGAAGAGCTGCGCGAGATGATCGATGCAGCGAAGGCGCGCATCAGTCAGGACACAACGGGCAAGCTGGTCCCCATCGGCAGCGCAGCCAGACCGCGTGGAGAGCTGGCTAACCTCCTCACGGTTTCCCATCCCGCCAATCGGCTGGGCGATGTGGTACTGGATGAGGCGGCCTCCGGCCAGCTACTGCGCGTGATCAAGGAACAGCGACAGCTCGCACGCATCAAGGAGCACGGCCTCTCGCCGCGTCGCAAGCTGTTGCTCGTCG
Source organism: Thiomonas sp. (assembly GCA_027451915.1). GTDB lineage: Bacteria > Pseudomonadota > Gammaproteobacteria > Burkholderiales > Burkholderiaceae_C > Thiomonas_A. The sequence goes on from DAIDHU010000090.1 coordinate 6,538, forward strand.
GGCCACCTGGCACTGGCAAGACCATGACAGCAGCGGCGCTGGCTGGCGAATTGGGTATTCCTCTGTTCTTGGTGCGCCTCGACTCGTTGATTACCAAGTTCATGGGCGAGACCGCCTCGAAGCTCCGGCAGGTATTCGATGCGGTCACTGATATTCGCGGCGTGTACTTCTTCGACGAGTTCGATGCGATCGGCTCCCAGCGGTCCGGCCCGAACGACGTGGGCGAGATTCGTCGCGTCCTGAACTCCTTTCTGCAATTTCTGGAGAACGACGATGGTCCAAGTCTCATCGTCGCAGCTACCAACCATCCGGAGTTACTCGACAAAGCCGTGTACAGG
>DAIDHU010000091.1 GCA_027451915.1 Thiomonas sp.
TTGCGGGCGATCTCGCGTTCGCTGAGCTTGTCCCGACGGTGCAGGCGCCGGATCTTGCCGATCATGTCCATGGTGATCATTCCTGTCGTCCCCGCTGCACAAAAAGACAGCAGGGTAGGTCGAACACCTGGCTCAGTTTTCGGTCGGCACAACCCTCATACGTGGCTCAAATTTCGGTCGGCGCCAACACCTGCTGCTGCATCTCGAGCAGCTCGGCGAGCCTGGAGGGGGACAGCCGGGAGGTGCCCGGCTCGCGCATGGACTCGAGCACATCTGCCGAAAGCGCTGGCATCGGGAGCTCTTTGGTGGATCTAAATGTGCACATATTACGCACAGTACACGCATACCGTGAGTCCATTCCCTTGGCCGATGGCGCTGGGCTCGCTCGATGCACGGGCCTGCGCCAAGCAGACCCGACGGTCTCGAATGCGGCGTCAACGGCGCGACCCGGCATCCTCAGCACCGGACAGGCAAAATGTCCTTATCGAACAAGGCGCTTCAACACTCTGTTCCCTCCCCGTGGGCAGAGAAAGAGGAGGCGTTTGACACTTTGTTCTCGGTTTTGACACTTTGTTATCCGAAACCTCTCACCCCCATGCTTCGCTACCAGATCCTCCCCGTCACCCCCTTCGCCCAGAACTGCTGCCTGCTCTGGGACGACGCCACCGGCGAGGCGGTGTTCACGGATCCCGGGGGCGAGATCGAACGCCTGGTGGAGCAGGCGCGAGTTCGTGACTTGCGCGTGGGGGCGATCTGGCTCACCCATGCGCATATCGACCACGCGGGCGCCGCCGGCGAACTCGCGCAGGTCCTGGATGTGCCCATCATCGGGCCGCATCGTGACGACCAGTTCTGGATCGACATGCTGCCGCAGCAGTCGAAGATGTTCGGCTTCCCGCCGGCGCAGGCCTTCACGCCCTCGCGCTGGCTGATCGACGGCGATCGCTTGCGCCTCGGGGAGCTGGATTTCGAGGTGCGCCACTGCCCCGGGCACACTCCCGGCCACGTGGTGTTCCACCACGCGCCGGCACGCCGCTGCTGGGTGGGGGACGTGCTGTTCGCCGGCTCCATCGGGCGCACCGATTTTCCGCGCGGCAACCATCAGCAGCTGATCGACAGCATTGTCGAGCGCCTGTGGCCCATGGGCGACGACACCGTGTTCATTCCGGGCCATGGGCCGGAATCGAGCTTCGGGGTCGAGCGGCGCAGCAATCCCTACGTGGGCGGGACCTGATCGCGCCGGGCCGCGCCCGAAGGCCAGGGCAGCACGCGCCCGGCGCGGGCCAGCAGCGCGCTGGCGGAGCAGGGGGCCTGCGCGGCATGGGCCGGCTCGCTGGCGCTGGCGCGCTGCAGCGCGAGGGCGAACATGGCGTCCTGGTCGATGCTGCTGCTGCGCCCGGCGCGTGAATTCGTGCTCATGTCCTTCTCCTGGATGGCGGCGTGTTGGCGCGCCTTGCGCAGCACTGGAGCAAATGCCATGCTAACGTCAGCGTTCGACGTGGGACGTTTGCGCAAGTGCCTGGATTTGCAGGGGAAATGAGCTGCGCACGGGGCGTGCGCGGACGAGGCCCAAGGCTGTCGCCAGGAGGTTCGGGCTCTGATTGTCGCCGGGCGGCGACATGCTCTCGCGGGCCTGCCCTCGAAAGCCCGCAAAACCTTGCTGTGCGCCTGTCGCCGCCGGGCGACAGCGCAGGGCTGGCGGCGGGCGCCGGGGCTCAGGCGCGGCTGACGCCGTAGCGGGCGCGGTAGTCGCGTACCTCGGGCAGCCAGCGGGCGAGCTCCGGGTCCTGCGCGGCGTCGAGCACGGCGAGCAGGGCGTCGAGGTCGGCGATGGCCACCACGGGCAGGTGATGCTCGGTCTGCACATGCTGGACCGCGGAGTGGGGCAGGGTGCTGCCGGCCACGGCGGCCTTTTCCTGGCGGTCCAGCGCGATCAGCACGGCCGCGGGCTGGGCGCCGGCGCTGCGCAGCAGGCGCAGGGATTCCCCCACCGCGGTGCCGGCGGAGATCACGTCGTCGACGATCACCACCCGGCCCTTCACGGGGGCGCCGACCAGGTGGCCGCCCTCGCCGTGGTCCTTGGCTTCCTTGCGGTTGTAGGCGAAGCCCACGTTGCGCCCGCGGCGCGCCAGCTCGACCGCCAGCGCGGCCGCCAGCGCGATGCCCTTGTAGGCGGGGCCGAACAGCATGTCGAACTCGATGCCGCTGGCCAGCAGCGCGTCGGCGTAGAAACCGGCCAGGCGACCCAGGCGCTCGCCGTCGTTGAACAGTCCGGCGTTGAAAAAATAGGGGGTCTGGCGCCCCGCCTTGGTGACGAAGGAGCCGAAGCGGATGACTCCGCTGTCGACGGCGAAGCGGACGAATTCCTGGGCGATGCTGCTGGGTTCGGACATGGTGGCGAAAGACGGCGCAAAGCGGGGCCGCGGCCCGGCGTTTCCTGCAGGCGCACGCCCCTGCGGCGACGCGACAGGCCGCTATGCTACGGCGTAGCCCGCCACCCCGCGCGCATCGGCGCGGACAGGCCGTGGCGCCTGCCCGAATCGCCCATGTCCGCGCCCGCCTCCCGACGCCCTTCCCGACCCCCTTCCTCCGCCGCGACCACGCTGCGCGCCGTGTTCGCCAACCGCGGCGTGGCCTCCATGCTGTTCCTGGGGTTTTCCTCGGGGCTGCCGCTGGCCCTGAGTTCCGGCACCCTGCAGGCCTGGCTGACGGTGCGCGGAGCCAGCCTGGAGGCCATAGGCCTGGCCACCCTGATCGGCCAGGCCTATGTGTTCAAGTTCCTGTGGGCGCCGCTGATGGACCGCGTCGAGCTGCCCGGGCTGGCTGCCCGCCTGGGGCGACGGCGCGCCTGGCTGCTGCCCCTGCAGGCGGGGCTGGCGCTGCTGCTGGGGGCGATGGCCTGGTCGGGCATCCCGCAGGCCGGGGCCTTGCCGCCGTGGCTGAGCGACCTCACCGCCGGGATGCCCGCGGCGCAGGCGCGCCTGTTGCCGGTGGTGATCCTGGCGGTGGCGCTGGCCTTCGTGTCGGCCTCGCAGGACATGGTCATCGACGCTTACCGCACCGATCTGCTGCCACCGCAGCAGCGCGGCGCCGGCGCGGCGGTGGTCGTGCTGGGCTACCGCCTGGGCATGGTGGTGTCGGGCGGCCTGGCGCTGTGGCTGGCGGCCGAGTGGCTGGGCTGGCGCGGCATGTACGCGGCCATGGGGGGCGTGATGGCCCTGTGCATGCTGGCCACGTTGTGGGCGCCGCGCCCGCCCGCGGGTTTGCCGGCGCCGTCCACGCTGCGCGCCGCGGTGCTGGAGCCGGCTCGGGAGTTCTTCGGGCGCCCGCAGGCTGTCACGCTGCTGGTGGCCATCGTGCTGTACAAGCTGGGCGACGCCTTCGCGGGGGCCTTGTCCACCACCTTCCTGATCCGCGGCGCCGGCTACAGCCCGGCGCAGGTCGGCCTGGTCTACAAGAGCATGGGGCTGCTGGCCACCATCGTCGGCGCCCTGCTGGGCGGGGCCTGGCTGGCGCGCCTGGGCCTGTGGCGCTCGCTGATGCTGTTCGGCCTGGCCCAGGGGCTGTCCAACCTGGCCTACTGGGGCCTGGCGGTGCTGCCGGCTTCCCTGCCGCTGATGGCCGGCGCGGTGGGGGTGGAGAACTTCACGGCGGGCATGGGCACGGCGGCCTTCGTCGCCTTCCTGTCGGCGCTGTGCGACACGCGCTACTCCGCCACCCAGTTCGCGCTGCTGTCGGCGTTGTCGGCGGTGGGGCGGGTGTACGTGGGTCCGCTCAGCGGCTACCTGGCGCAGCACCTGGGCTGGCCCGGCTTTTACCTGTTCAGCGTGGCCAGCGCCGCTCCCGGGTTGCTGATGCTGCTGGCGCTGCGCCGCCTGGTCGAGCAGCGCGACCTGCCCCCGCGGTCCGCCGCCTGATTCCCGGGGCCGGGCGCGAGCTGGCGGCCTGCCGGGGGCGTTACCCGTCCCCGCTGCCTATACTCCGGTCGATGAGATCGGAATTCTCCCCCGAGAGGGCGCTGCGCCTGGCGCGCGAAACCCTGCAGATCGAGGCCGCCGCGGTGCAGGCGCTGGCCGAGCGCGTGGAACGCGAGCCGCTGGCTTCCGCCTTCGCGCAGGCCGTGCGCACCCTCCTGGACTGCAAGGGGCGCGTGGTCGTCTCCGGCATGGGCAAGAGCGGGCATGTTGCGCGCAACCTGGCCGCCACGCTGGCGTCCACCGGCACGCCCGCGTAT
>DAIDHU010000092.1 GCA_027451915.1 Thiomonas sp.
TTTGCCCGCGGCAAGTGCCCTGCCTTTGCGCAGGCATCCCGGAAAACCCTGAATCGAGGCCTGCCCATGCCCTGCTATTCGATCGACGGCGTCGTCCCTGTGGTGGACCCCAGCGCCTACGTGCACCCCAGCGCCGTGCTCATCGGCGACGTGGTCGTGGGCCCCCGCTGCTACGTCGGGCCCTGTGCCAGCCTGCGCGGTGACTTCGGACGCATCGTGCTGCACGAAGGCAGCAATGTGCAGGACTCCTGCGTGATGCACGGTTTTCCCGGGCACGACACGGTGGTGCACGCCGACGGCCATATCGGCCATGGCGCGGTGCTGCACAGCTGCATCGTGCACCGAGGCGCGCTGGTGGGCATGAACGCCGTGGTCATGGACGACGCCGAAGTCGGCGAGTACTCCATCATCGCCGCCTGCGCCTTCGTGCCGGCGGCCATGGTGATCCCCCCGCGCACCCTGGTGGCGGGCATGCCGGCAAAAATCAAGCGAGCCCTCAGCGATGCCGAAATCGCCTGGAAGTCCGAGGGCACGCGCACCTACCAGGAGCTCGCGGTGCGCAGCCTGCAAGGCATGCGCGAGGTCGAACCGCTGCGCGCCGAGCCGGCGCAGCGCGCCAGGCTGAACGCCCCCAGCGTGGAGCCGCTGGTGGCGCTGCGCTCGAAGCAGCCGGGCGCGGGAACCTGAGCGGCGCCGCGCCCGCCGGCGCGGCTCAGGCGGCGGGCGGCGCGGCCAGCGCCATCTCGATGTCCGCCCGCAGCGCGTCGGGCTGGGTCTGCGGCGCGTAGCGCCGGATCACCTGGCCGTCGCGCCCGACCAGGAACTTGGTGAAATTCCACTTGATCGCCTCGGTGCCCAGCACCCCGCTGGCCTGGTCCTTGAGCCAGCGCCACAGCGCATGGGTATGGGCACCGTTGACGTCGATCTTGTCGAACAGGGGGAATTCCACGCCGTAGTTGGTCTCGCAGAAGGCGGCGATCTGCGCCGCGCTTCCCGGCTCCTGCGCCCCGAACTGGTTGCAGGGAAAGCCCAGCACCACGAAACCCCGGGGACGATAGGCGTGGTAGAGGGCCTGCAGCCCCGCGTATTGCGGAGTGAAGCCGCAGGCGCTGGCGGTATTGACCAGCAGCAGCACCTGCCCGCGCCACTCGGCCAGCGAACGCTCGCGCCCCTCGATGTCCCGGGCGCTGAACTCGAAAACACTGGAGGCATGCTGCGGACCGGACGCGGCGGCCTCCGCGGAACTCGGAATCGAGGTGCTCATCGTGGGCTCCCAGGGGCCGCTGGTGTGCGACCCGGCAGCCTGTCATTGTGCCTCGCGTCGGGCTCCTCGTCATGCGCGGTGCCGCGGGGCTCTCCCGCGGCCTCGGCCAGCGCACCCAGCAAGGCCCCGGCGGCAATCAGGCCTCCCCCGATCCACGTACGCGGGCCGAGGTGTCCGGCGCCGAGCCAGGCGGAACTGAGGCTGGCGAACACGATCTCCAGCATCATGACCACGGCCGTCAGGGCGGCCGGAAGGTGCGCGGCACCGTACTGCAGCCCGTAACTGCCGGCCACCATCGCCAGGCCCAGCAGCAGCACCGGAACCGCCCAGTCGGCGTGCGGGGGCGGCAGTGGCGAGGCAAGGCCCAGCGCCTGCAGCAGCAGCGCCCGCAGCGCCCCGCAGATCAGGCCTCCGGCGAACATGGCCAGCATGCGTGCCGATGCCGGGGCCTGCGCACCGCGCCGAAGCATCACGTTGTCCAGGGCGAAGAAGGCCCCGCCGGCCAGGCCCAGCCAGTCGGCCGCGCTGCGAGGCAGCGGCAGGCCGCCTCCCGCGGGCCACAGCACGATCAGCGCTCCGCCCAGGGCCAGCAGCAGGCGC
>DAIDHU010000093.1 GCA_027451915.1 Thiomonas sp.
CCGGGCACCTCGAAGCGCTCGCTGTGCATGTGGTGCAGGGCCGGGTCGTCGACCTTCACCGGCTGGAAGGTGCCCGCGCCCACGTGCAGGGTCAGGTGCGCGCTGCGCACACCGCGCTCGCGCAGTCGCTCGAGCAGCGGCTCGTCGAAGTGCAGCGCCGCGGTCGGCGCGGCGACCGAGCCGGGCACGCGTGCGAACACCGTCTGGTAGCGCCGCGCGTCGTCGGCGTCGTCCGCATGGGTGATGTAGGGCGGCAGCGGCACGTGGCCGTGGGCCTGCATCAGGCCGTAGGGTTCATCGCTCAGGCGCAGGTGGAACAGCGCGCCGTCGGGCTGCGGCCAGCGCCCCAGCACCTCGGCCTCGAAGCCACCCTGCATGAGCAGCCGGCTGCCTTTCGCGGGCTTGCGGCTGGCGCGCATGTGGGCGACCACCTCGTGGCCTTCCAGCACGCGTTCGACCAGCAGTTCTACGGCGCCGCCCGAGGCCTTGGCGCCGAACAGGCGCGCCTTGATCACCCGGGTGTCGTTGAACACCATCAGGTCGCCGGGCTCGAGCAGCTCGGGCAGCTCGGAGTACACGCGGTCGTGCAGCTCACCGCGGGCGTCGAGCAGGCGACTGGCGCTGCGCTCGGGAGTGGGGTGCTGCGCGATCAGCTCGGGCGGAAGTTCGAAGTCGAAGTCGGCCAGCGAGAACTGGCCTGGGCGCAGCGCGGGGTGGGGTCGCGGGTGGGACATCAGGCCGGGTCGATGCGCATCCAGGTGGTCTTCAGCTCGGAATACTTGTCCAGCGCGTGCAGCGACTTGTCGCGCCCGTTGCCCGACTGCTTGACCCCGCCGAAGGGCACGGTGATGTCGTCCTCGTCGTATTCGTTGACGTGCACGGTGCCGGCGTGCAGGGCGCGGGACACGCGCACCGCGCGGTCCAGGTTGCGGGTCCACACGGCCGCGTGCAGGCCGTAGCTGGAATCGTTGGCGATGCGCAGCGCCTCCTGCTCGGTGGAGAAGCGGATCACCGACAGCACCGGGCCGAAGATCTCCTCGCGGGCGATGCGCATGGTGTTGTCCACGCCGTCGAACACCGTGGGGGCGACGAACTGGCCGCCGGTTTCCTGCAGTACCTGCTCGCCGCCGGCCACGCAGCGCGCGCCCTGCTGCAGGCCGCTGTGGATGTATTCCATGACGGTGGCGGTCTGCTGGGCGTCGACCAGGGCGCCCAGGCGGGTGGTGGGGTCGAGCGGGTCGCCGGGCGCGTAGCCTGGTGTCAGCGCGGCCAGGCGCTCGACGAAGGCGTCGGCGATGCTGTCCTGCACCAGCAGGCGCGAGGGCGCGTTGCAGGACTCGCCCTGGTTGTAGAACATGGCCCCGGCCGCGGTGGCCGCGGCGCGCTCCAGGTCGTCGTAGTCGGCGAACACGATGTTGGCCGACTTGCCGCCGAGTTCGTTGAACACCCGCTTGAGGTTGCTGCGCCCGGCGTATTCCAGCATGCGCCGCCCGGTGCGCGTGGAGCCGGTGAAGCCGATGGCGTCCACGTCCATGTGCAGGGCCAGCGCCTCGCCCGCCTCGGCGCCGAAGCCGGGGACCACGTTGAAAACGCCCTCGGGCAGGCCGGCCTCCAGCGCCAGTTCAGCCAGGCGCAGCGCGCTCAGAGGCGAGCGTTCGCTGGGCTTGAGCACCACGCTGTTGCCGGCGGCCAGCGCCGGGCCGATTTTCCAGGAGGTCATCAGCAGCGGGTAGTTCCAGGGCACGATGGCGCCCACCACGCCCACGGGTTCGCGGCTGACCAGCGCAAGCGCGTCGCGCCCGGTGGGGGCGATCTCGCCGTAGACCTTGTCCACGGCTTCCGCGTACCACTGGATGCAGCGCGCCGTGCCGGGCACGTCGGCCGACAGTGCGGCGGCGATGGGCTTGCCCATGTCCAGGGTTTCCAGCAGCGCGAGCTCGTCGCGCGCGGCGCGAATGCGCTCGGCGAAGGCCAGCAGCACCTTCTTGCGCGCCGTCGGCGAGCGCGCGCTCCAGCGCCCGTCGGAGAAGGCGGCGCGGGCGCTGGCCACGGCCAGGTCCACGTCGGCGCCCTGGCCGCGGGCCACGCGGGCGATGACCTTGCCGTCCAGCGGGGAGATGCAGTCGAAGCAGCGCCCGTCCACCGCGTGGTAGCGGTGCCCGTCGATCAGCAGCCTGCCGTCGATTCCGCCGGCGATGCGATCAGCGGCGCGCGCATGCCAGGCGTCGCGTGCAGTGGGTTGGTTCATCGATGACTCCTCGGTCAGGTGGGCGGATGCGCCGGGGCCCCAGGGGCCTTGTGCAGGTGCAATCTTCGCATGTTTGACGCGCTCATCGCGGGGAACTCACGGGTGCTTCTCGGGGATCCCGCGTCCGTTGCTACCATCAGGCCGCGGTTGCGAGCGGGGGATTCGCATCCGGAGAGTCCCTTTGATGCCATGAAAATGAGCGTGATCCTTCGACTGCTGCGTCCCCACCAATACATCAAGAACGGCTTCGTCGTTCTGGGCGTGGTCTTCGGGCAATCTCCAACCCTGCTCGATGCGCTGCACGCCTCGGTGGCCTTCGTGGCCTTCTGCCTCGCGGCCAGCAGCGTGTACGTGTTCAACGACATGGTCGACGTCGAATCGGACCGCATGCACCCGATCAAGCGCATGCGTCCGATCGCCAGCGGTGCGGTATCGCTGCCGCTGGCGCGCACCCTGGCGGCCCTGTTGGCGGCGCTGGCCCTGGGCGCCGCGCTGAGCCTGGGGTGGACGGCCGCGCTGTTCATCGGCCTGTACCTGGTGCTGAACGTGGCGTACTCGCTGCGTCTCAAGCATGTGGTGATCCTGGACGTGTTCCTCATCTCCGCCGGGTTCATGCTGCGCATCCTCATCGGCACCGCGGGCATCGGGATCCCGCCCTCCGAATGGCTGTTGCTCACCGGCCTGATGCTGACCCTGTTCCTGGGTTTCGCCAAGCGCCGGGCCGAGCTGATCCAGCTGCAGGGCGCGGGCAAGGCCGATCGCGCGACGGTGCGGCGCGTGCTCGAGAACTACAGCCCCGCGATGCTGGACCAACTGACCGGCATCACCGCGGCATGCGCCATCCTGAGCTACGGCCTGTATACCGTGAGCCCCGAGACGGTGCGAATCCACGGTTCCTATGCCTTGTTCTACACCCTGCCCTTCGTGGTCTACGGGATCTTCCGCTACCTGTTCCTGCTGCACCACCGCGCGGGCGGCAACGACACGGCACGCGACCTGCTGGCGGACCGGCATCTGATCGCCACGGCGGCCGGCTGGCTGCTGGTCAGCGCGCTGATCCTTCGATGACCCAGGCCTACGTATCCGGGTGGCGCCTGCGCGCGGTGATCGTCTCGGTCATCTTCGCCGCCTGCGGCTACCTGCTGGTATCGGTGATCACGGGCTGGCGTGCCGTGCTGGGGGGGCTGGCCGCGGCGGGGTGGGGCGGCATTGTCTTCGCCCTGTGCATGTCTTCCCTGAACTACGCGCTGCGTTTCGCGCGCTGGCAGCTGTACCTGCGCTCGATGGGGCACCGGGTGCCCCTGCTCGAGCATGCGCGCATCTACCTCACCGGCTTCGCGCTGACCACCACGCCGGGCAAGGCGGGGGAGGCGATACGCGCCGTGTTCCTGCGACACCATGGAGTGGACTACGCGAGCACCCTGGCGGCCATGTTCAGCGAGCGTCTGTCGGATCTGGTGGCGATCCTGGTGCTGTGCCTGCCCGGGCTGGATCTCGATCCCCGGCTGCACCTGCTGGTGCTGATCTCGGCGGCCGGGGTGATGGCCGCCCTGGGGCTCCTGGCCTGGCCGGCCTGGCTGGGCTGGGTGGCCGCGCGGGCGCGGGCCATGCAGGGGCGCCTCGGCCAGTTGCTGCGCCACCTCGTGCACATGCTGCGCCAGGCGCGGCGCTGCCACGCGCCGCGCCTGCTGCTCGCATCCACCCCGCTCAGCCTGCTGGCGTGGAGTGCCGAGGCTTTCGCCTTCCACGTGCTGTGCACGCGCCTGGGTCTGCACCTGGGCCTGGGCTATGCGGTGTTTGTCTACGCCGCGTCGATGATCGCCGGCAGCGTGAGCCTGCTGCCCGGGGGGCTGGGTGGAACCGAAGCCGCCATGGTGGCCCTGCTGCTGCTCAGGGGAACCTCGCTGCCCGATGCCGTGGCCGTCACGGTGCTGATTCGCCTGACCACCTTGTGGTACGCGGTGGCCCTGGGCCTCATGGCGCTCGCGGGCCTGCGCAGGCGTGGCGAGGTGGGCGCCGGCCAGGGAGCCCTGCGGTGAGCGCCTGGCAAAGCTGGGGGCGCCTCGCGGCCCGCGATCCCGCGCGGGTCAGCAGCCCGCAGTCGGTGCACGAATCCCTGGTCTTGCCGCAGGACCTGCCGGCCCTGCCCTTCGGGCGCGGGCGCAGCTACGGCGACGTGTGCCTCAATGGCGGCGGAGTCCTGCTGCACACGGCGCGCCTGGACCGTTTCATCGCCTTCGATCGCGCGACCGGCGTGCTGCGCTGTGAAAGCGGCGTGTCGCTGCGAGACATCCTGGATCTCGTCGTACCCCAGGGATGGTTCCTGGCGGTGACCCCGGGCACGCGCGAAGTCAGCGTGGGCGGGGCCATCGCCAACGACGTGCACGGCAAGAACCACCATGCCGCGGGGAGCTTCGGGCATCACCTGCGCGGCTTCGAGTTGCTGCGCAGCTCCGGCGAGCGCATGCTCTGCACCCGGGCCTCCAACCCCGAGTGGTTCGCCGCGACCCTAGGGGGTCTGGGTCTGACCGGCCTGATCACCTGGGCCGAACTGCAACTTGCCCCCATCGGCAACGCCTTCATGCAGGTCCGGACCCGCCGTTTCCAGAGCCTCGACGCTTTCTGGGAACTCAACGCGGCGATGGAGCCGCATTGGCCCTACACGGTGGCCTGGATCGATTGCGTGGCCTCCGGCCGGGCCCGGGGCCGCGGTGTGTTCATGGCGGCGCGCCACGCGGCGCCGCAGCGAGGACTTCCCGCGTGGCGCGAGCGGCGCCGCGCCGTGCCCC
>DAIDHU010000094.1 GCA_027451915.1 Thiomonas sp.
CTGCTCGACCCCGGCTCGCCCTTCCTGGAAATCGGCCAGCTCGCCGCCTGGGGCCTGTACGACGGCGACGCGCCGGGCGCCGGCATGGTGGCCGGCATCGGGCGCATCCAGGGGCTGGAGTGCGTGGTGGTGGCCAACGACGCCACCGTCAAGGGTGGCACCTACTATCCCCTGACGGTGAAAAAGCATCTGCGCGCGCAGGAAATCGCGCAGGCCAACCAGCTGCCCTGCGTGTACCTGGTCGACTCCGGCGGAGCCTTCCTGCCGCTGCAGGACGAGGTGTTTCCCGACCGCGAGCACTTCGGGCGCATTTTCTTCAACCAGGCCAACATGTCGGCGCTGGGCATCCCCCAGGTGGCCGTGGTCATGGGTTCCTGCACCGCCGGTGGTGCCTACGTGCCGGCCATGAGCGACGAGACCGTGATCGTGCGCGAACAGGGCACGATTTTCCTCGGCGGGCCGCCGCTGGTGAAGGCGGCCACCGGCGAAGTGGTCAGCGCCGAGGCGCTGGGCGGCGGCGACGTGCACACCCGCGTCTCCGGCGTGGCCGACCACCTGGCCGACAACGACGCCCACGCCTTGCTGCTGGCGCGGCGCATCGTGGGCAACTTCAACCGCGTCAAGCCCGCCAAGGTGAAGCTCGAGCCGGCGGAGGAGCCGCTGTACGACCCGCGGGAGATCTACGGCATCATCCCGCGCGACACCCGAAAGCCCTATGACGTGCGCGAGGTCATCGCGCGCGTGGTCGACGGCTCGCGCTTCGACGAGTTCAAGCCGCGCTACGGCACCACCCTGGTCACCGGATTCGCGCGCCTGTACGGCATGCCCGTGGGCATCGTGGCCAATAACGGCATCCTGTTCGGCGAGTCGGCGCTCAAGGGCGCGCATTTCATCGAACTGTGCTCGCAGCGAGGCGTGCCGCTGGTGTTCCTGCAGAACATCACCGGGTTCATGGTGGGGCAGCGCTACGAGAACGAGGGCATCGCCAAGCACGGCGCGAAAATGGTCACCGCGGTGGCCACTACCCAGGTACCCAAGATCACCATGCTGCTGGGCGGCAGCTTCGGCGCCGGGAACTACGGCATGTGCGGCCGCGCCTACTCTCCGCGCTTTCTCTGGATGTGGCCCAACGCGCGCATCAGCGTGATGGGCGGGGAGCAGGCCGCCGGCGTGCTTGCCACGGTGCGGCGCGAGGGCATCGAGGCCAGGGGGGGGCAGTGGAGCGCGCAGGAGGAGGAGGCCTTCAAGCAGCCCATCCGCGCCCAGTACGAAGCCCAGGGCCACCCCTACTACGCCACTGCGCGGCTGTGGGACGACGGAGTGGTCGACCCCGCGCAGGCGCGCAGGGTGCTGGGCTTGTCCTTGTCGGCCGCGCTGAACGCGCCGATTCCGCCCACGCGCTTCGGCGTGTTCCGCATGTAGGGCCGGCAGGGTCCGAGGAGATCCCACGATGTTCAAGAAGATCCTGGTCGCCAACCGCGGCGAGATCGCCTGCCGGGTGATGCGCACCGCGCGTTCCCTGGGCATCGCCACGGTGGCCGTGTACTCCGAGGCCGACGCCGGCGCGCGCCATGTGCGCATGGCCGACGAAGCCGTGCTCATCGGGCCGGCGCCGGCGCGTGAGTCCTATCTGGTGGGCGAACGCATCCTGGAGGCGGCGCGGCGCAGCGGGGCCGAGGCCATCCATCCCGGCTACGGCTTCCTGTCCGAGAACGAGGATTTCGCCGAGGCCTGCGAGCGCGCGGGCATCGTGTTCATTGGCCCGCCGGCCTCGGCGATTCGCGCCATGGGCTCGAAATCGGCGGCCAAGGCCCTGATGGAGCGTGCCGGCGTGCCCCTCACCCCCGGCTACCACGGCGAGGACCAGGACCCGCAGCTGCTGGCGCGCGAGGCCGCCCGCATCGGCTACCCCGTGCTCATCAAGGCCAGCGCGGGCGGCGGCGGCAAGGGCATGCGCCGGGTGGACGACCCGGCCGAGTTCGCCGCCGCGCTGCAGTCCTGCAAGCGCGAGGCGCTGGGGGCCTTCGGCGACGAGCGCGTGCTGGTCGAGAAGTACGTGCTGCGTCCGCGGCATATCGAGATCCAGGTGTTCGGCGACACCCTGGGTCAGTGCGTGTACCTGTTCGAACGCGACTGCTCGGTGCAGCGCCGGCACCAGAAGGTGCTGGAGGAGGCCCCCGCTCCGGGCATGACGCCCGAGCGCCGGGAGGCGATGGGTCGCGCCGCGGTGGAGGCGGCCCGCGCGGTGGGCTACGTGGGAGCCGGCACGGTGGAGTTCATCGCCCACCAGGACGGCGGTTTCTATTTCATGGAAATGAACACCCGCCTGCAGGTGGAGCACCCGGTGACCGAGATGATCACGGGGCTCGACCTGGTCGAGTGGCAGCTGCGCGTGGCCGCCGGCGAGCCGCTGCCCCTGCGCCAGGAGCAACTGGCCATCCATGGCCATGCCATCGAGGCGCGCGTGTACGCCGAGGATCCGCAGCGCGGCTTCCTGCCCTCCACCGGACGCCTGCTGCACCTGCGCCCGCCCGCGCAGGACGGCAACGTGCGCGTGGACACCGGCGTGGAGCAGGGCGACGAGATCACCCCCCACTACGACCCCATGATCGCCAAGCTCATCGTGCGCGGCGCCGATCGCGCGCAGGCCCTGGGGCGCATGCGTCGGGCACTGGCCGAGTACCGCGTGGTCGGGGTTTCGAACAACGTCGACTTCCTCGCCCGACTGGTGGCCACGCCGTCGTTCGCAGGCGCCGACCTGGATACCGGCCTGATCGAGCGTGAGCAGGCGCTGTTGTTCCCCGACGAGCCGACGCCCGCGG
>DAIDHU010000095.1 GCA_027451915.1 Thiomonas sp.
CCCTCGCGCCTGGACGCCACGGCCCTGGTCCGGGCCGTGGATGCCAGCGGCTACTCGGCGCGCACCGCCGAGCTCGTGCTGGATGTGCAGGGCATGACCTGCGCCTCCTGCGTGGGCCGGGTCGAGCGCGCGCTGCGCGCCGTGCCGGGCGTGCTGGGCGCCGAGGTCAACCTGGCTGCGGAAACCGCCGCGGTGCGCTACCTGCCCGCCAGCGTGCCGCCCCAGGCCCTGCTCGACGCCGTGGCCGAGGCCGGCTACTCCGCGCGGGTGCGCGACGCCGATGCCGCGCGTGCCGCCGCCGATGCGCATGCGCACAAGCAGGTCCAGCTGCGTTCCATGCGGCGCGACGCCTGGCTCGCGGCCACGCTGGGCGCCGCCGTGGCGCTGATCGCCATGGGAGGCATGCTGTTTCCGGCGTTCCCGCGGGCGCTGGATCGCCTGGCTCCCTGGCCCGGCGGGATGTCGGCCAGCGACTGGCTGCAGGCCGTGCTGGCCACGGCCGTGGTGTTCGGCCCCGGGCGCCGGTTTTTCCGCAGCGGCTGGACCGCCTGGCGCCACCTGGCTCCGGACATGAATTCCCTGGTGTCCACCGGGGCCGGGGTGTCCTGGCTGTACAGCATGGTGGTGCTGCTGATGCCGGGCTGGTTCCCGGCGCATTCGCGGCATGTGTATTTCGATTCGGCGGCGGTGGTGATCGCGGCGGTGTTGTTCGGCAAGTACCTGGAGGAACTGGCCAAGGGGCGCGCCTCGCAGGCCATTCGTTCCCTGGCGCGCCTGCAGGCCCGAGATGCGAGGGTGCGCGTGGGGGGCGAGGCTCGCGATGTTCCGATCGGCCAGGTCCGCCCCGGTGACGAGGTCGTGGTGCGCCCAGGCGAGCGCCTGCCCGTGGACGGCGAGGTCCTGGAGGGGGCTTCGCATGTGGACGAATCGATGCTCAGCGGCGAACCCATGCCGGTGGACAAGCAGCCCGGCAGCCCGGTTCGCGCGGGCACAGTGAACCAGCTGGGGCTGCTGGTGGTGCGGGCCACCTCGGTGGGTGCCGACACCATGCTGGCGCAGATCATCCGCCTGGTCGAGCAGGCGCAGGGCGGCAAGCTGCCCATCCAGGGTCTGGCCGACCGGGTGGTGCGGGTGTTCACGCCAGCGGTGCTGCTGGTGGCCCTGGCGAGCTTCGCCGCGTGGATGCTGCTGGCGCCGGCACCGGCCCTGAGCCATGCGCTGCTCGCGGCGGTGGCGGTGCTGGTGGTGGCCTGCCCCTGTGCGATGGGTTTGGCGACCCCGGCCGCCATCATGGTGGGCACCGGGCGCGCCGCCGAGCTCGGCGTGCTGTTCCGCAAGGGCGAGGCGCTGGAGGCGCTGTCGCATGTCGACACCGTGCTGCTGGACAAGACCGGCACCCTCACGCGCGGCCAGCCGCGCCTGAGCGCGCTGCGCGCCGGCGAAGGCGTCGACGAGGCCGAGCTGCTGCGCCTGGCGGCCGCGGTGGAAGCCGGCTCCGAACACCCCTTGGGCCTGGCCGTGGTGTCGGCCGCCCGCGAGCGCGGCATGACCTGGCCCGAAGCCACGCAGTTCGAGTCGCGCACGGGCTTCGGCGCCCGCGCGCGCGTGGACGGCGCCATGATCGCGCTCGGCACGCGGCGCTACCTGGAACAGCTGGGAGTGGACCCGCGCATGCTGGACGCAGCCGCCTCGGGCCTGCTGGAGCAGGGCGCCACCGTGGTGTACGCGGCGCGCGACGCACAGGCCCTGGGCGTGCTCGCGGTGTCGGATCCGCCGCGTCCCGAGTCGGCCGCCGTGGTGGCGCGGCTGCGCGAACTGGGCATGGCGGTGCACATGGTCAGCGGGGATTCCACCCGTGCCGCGCGGGCGCTGGCGCGTGCGGTGGGCATCGAATCCCTGCATGCCGAGGTGCTTCCGCAGGCCAAGGCCGAAGTGGTGCGCGACCTGCAACAACAGGGCAGGCGGGTATTGTTCGTCGGAGACGGGATCAACGACGCGCCGGCGCTGGCCCAGGCCGACGTCGGCATGGCCCTGGCCAGCGGAACCGACATCGCCATGCAGGCCGCCGACGTCACGCTCACCCGCGGGGACCTGGGGGCGCTGGTGTCCGCGCTGCGGGCGGCCTCGCGCACCATGGCCACCATCCGCGGCAACCTGTTCTGGGCCTTTGGCTACAACGTGCTGCTGATCCCGGTGGCCGCCGGCGTCGGCGCGCCGTGGGGGCTGTTCATGAGCCCGATGCTGGCCGGCATCGCCATGGGCCTATCGTCGGTGTTCGTGCTGGGCAACAGTCTGCGCCTGCGGGGTCTGAGCGCCTGGAGCGCGCCGGCGGCGATCCCGGTTTCCGAGTCTGCGCGGCCCGCGGGCGGGCCTGCGTCCATCCCACGTTCCACCAGGAGTTCCACCATGAGCACATCCACCACGAGCCCCTCCACCACGAGCCCCTCCACCACCCTGAGCATCGAGGGCATGAGCTGCCAGCATTGCGTGGGCAGCGTCACCAAGGCGCTGCTGGCGGTACCGGGGGTCGAATCGGCCCAGGTCAGCCTGGACGCGGCGAGCGCCGAGGTACGAGGCAGCGCGGCTCGGGACGCCCTGGTCGAGGCGGTGCGCCGTGCCGGCTATGTCGCCACCGCGGGTGCCTGAGCCAGCCGCGCTCCGCCAGCCGCGGGGCGCGCTGCGTGCAGCCGGGGCTCAGCCGGAAAGGCCCGGCAGGCTGCGCAGGTCGGCCACCGCTTCCTGTCCGAAGGCTTCGCTCAAGAGGTAGTCCACCAGGCGGCGTGCACAGTCGGCGGGGCTTGCCAGTTGGCCTTCGCGCTGCAGTTTCTGGAATCGCTCGCGCAGGGGAAAGCGCGTGGGGTCCACGCTGCGCAGCGCAGCCTGCATCGAGGTGTCGACCACGCCGGGGGCCAGGGAACAGATGCGCAACCCGGGCGTGCGATCCAGCGCGACCGCGCGGGCGTGGTGGTCCAGCGCCGCCTTGGTGGCGCAGTAGATGCTCCATCCCGGGTAGGGGCTGCGCGCCGCGCCGCTGGATACATGCACGATGCGACGCTCCTGCCCGGCGTCGTCCACCGCGCACAGCGCGGCGCTGAGCATCAGCGGCGCGCCCACGTTCAGGTTCACCGCGTCGGCCACCGCAGCCAGATCCTGCGAGGGCAGCGGACCCATGGGTTCCAGGGTTCCCGCGTTGTTCACCAGGAGCACGCGCTGGCGTCCCAGCACCCAGTTCGCCAGTTGCGGTCCGGCCAGCCAGGAGCGCAGTGCCGCGGGATCGCTGAGGTCCAGCGTACGTTCCTCGAACAGCCCCGGCGCGGCCTCGACGGGAGCGCGCAAGGCGCCGCGCGAAAGACCCAGCGTGGCGATGCCACGGCCCAGCAGCTCGTGCAGGATCGCGGCTCCCAGGCCGCGAGAGTGTCCGGTGACGATCGCGCAAGTCTGCATGGGCTCAGGCTCCTTCGGATGGGATGGTGGGATGCAGGACGAACACGCCGCCCGGAGAGCCCTGCAGGGTCAGGGCCCAGAAGCGTTCGCGCAGTTCGTCGCTGGCCATGTGCAGTTCCAGTTCCAGGGCGGGGCGGGCCAGGGGCTCGTCCAGCCAGCGCCGCACCAGGCCGTAGAGCTCGGTCTGGCGCTGCACGAGTTCCTCGAAGCGCGCCTGGTGGCGCCAGCGGCCGGCATGATGCTGGCACCACTGGCCGATGGGGCAGCGCAATGCGGCGTCCGGCTGGCGCAGCAGGGCCTCGGTCTCGGCGTCCAGCGCGCCTTGGGTGAGCTGGCGCAGCATGGTGCCTACCGAGACGATGGCCTCGATGCCGTCGGGTCCGAGGCCGCCGGGCTTGCCCAGGTCGACGCTCCAGGCCAGGCGCTGCGGCCAGTCGGCCATCCATTCCAGCAACTGCGCGGCGGGCATGGGACGCGCGACGGCATAACCCTGCAGGTGCAGGCAGCCCATGGCCACCAGCACGCGCGCCAGCTCGGGGGTTTCCACGCCCTCGGCCACCACGCGCACGCCCATGAGCTGCGCGGTGCGCAGAATGCCGTAGGCGATGCTCAGGTCCCGCGCGTCGTGCAGCAGGTCCTTCACGAAACGGCGCTCGATTTTGAGGGTGGAGACGGCCAGGGCCTGCAGATGGGTCAGCGAGGCGCTGCCGGTGCCGAAATCGTCCAGGCTGACCTGCACGCCCAATGCATGGCACTCCTCCACCCGGCGCCGCGTGGCGTCGCCGTCCAGCAGCGCGCCGTGCTCGGTGAGTTCCAGGGTCAGGCTGCCCGGACGCATGCGCGGGTGGCGGCCCAGCAGCTCACGCAGGTCGTCGAGAAACTGCGGCCCCAGGAAATGCCGCGGGCTGATGTTCACGCTCATGCCGAGCTCGAGCTCGCGGGCGCGCCAGCGCTCGATCCACAGCGCGGCCTGTTCCAGCACCCAGCGTCCGACCGGAACCGCCAGGCGCGGCTCGTCCAGCACATGCTCGAACTTTCCGGCGGTGTGCAGGCGCCCCTGCTCGTCGAGCAGGCGCAGCAGGCCTTCGACCTGGCTCACGTTCGGCAGGCCGCTGCGCTGGCGCGGCACGCTCAGGATGGGCTGCACATGCATTTGCAGTCGCCCCTGCTCCAGCGCCTGTTCGATGGCGCTGAGCCAGCCCTGGCGGGCTTCCACCTCGGCCTGCATGTTCTGGTCGAACAGGCAGGCCTGGTTGCGCCCGCGGGCCTTCGCCGCGTACAGCGCGATGTCGGCCTGGCGCATCAGGGTCTGCGCGTCCTCGTTGCCGGTGCGCAGCGCCAGGCCCAGCGACAGCCTCGCCGACAGCATCTGGCCCTCGATCTCGATGGGCGGGCGCAGCGCGGCCATCACGCGCTCGGCGATGCGCTGGGCGCGTCGCGGGTCCTTGCCCACGGGAAGCAGCAGCGCGAATTCGTCGCCGCCGATGCGAGCCAGGATGTCGCTGTCGCGCCCCTGGCGGGATTGCTGGGACAGGCGCAGCGCCCCGCGCAGGCGCGCGGCCACTTCCACCAGCAGCGCATCGCCGGCGGCGTGCCCGAAGCGGTCGTTGATGGTCTTGAAATCGTCCAGGTCCGCGATGCCCAGCGCGACGTCGTCGCGCCGCGCCAGGGTGTCGGCCAGGAGTTTCTCGAAGGCGCCTCGATTGCTCAGGCCGGTCAGCGAATCGCGTTCGGCCAGCTCGCGGATTTGCTGTTCCTGCAACTTGCGTTCGGTCACGTCCTGGATGGTCCACAGCGCGCCGGCCGAGGCATGGTCGGCGTCTTCCAGGGGCGTGTAGTGCCGCAGGAAGATGCGCCCGTCGTTGAGCCAGACCTCGTCCACCGCCGGTTGGTGTTCGTTGAACAGGATCTTCACCTGATTCAGCGATTCACGCCCGCCGGCATGCATGTGCTCGATCAGCGCCCAGACGGCCCGCCAGGGTCTGCCCAGGAGCTCGCGCGGCGGCAGGGTGATGCCGGTCATGCGCGTGAAGCCCGCGCTGCAGTACTGCACCAGTCCGGCGGGGTTGAACACGATCAGCCCGCCAGGAAGGTTGTCCAGGATCTGGCCGAACAGCCCGGCGTCCTTGCGCTGCGCCTCGCGCGCCTGTTCGCTGCTGGCCAGCGATCGCCGCAGCCGGGCCAGCCATTCGCGCTGAAGCACAAGGTCGCGGCGCAGCAGCACCCCCAGCATCAGCGCCAGCACCAGCGCTCCCGCCAGCGGCAGGCGCACCCGGCCCCACCAGTCCGCCACCACCGCGCTGCGGGGCGTGACCACGAAGGCGGTGAGGGCGTAGCCGTCCAGTCGATGCAGCGCTCCCACGTAGATGCGGCCGCTGGGGTCGGCGTTGGCCGTGCCCTCGGCGGACATCCAGCGCCGGCCTGGCTCGCGCCGCATGGCCTGCATGATCAGTCCGTCGCGGGGCTGGGTGTAATAGGCCTTGGGATCCCGGGTCATCGGCGCCGGCCAGCGGCCCAGCAGGTAGCCGGCCTGATCGAGCACCCCGAACACCAGCTGGGCGTCGGCTCCCTGCTGCGCCAGCGATTGGTACAGCGTGTTTTCCGCGCTCTGGTCCAGCGCGCCCAGCACGACGAAGCCGGCGTGGGCGCCCGCGGGAGCCAGCGCCCAGGCGATGGGTAGCAGCACGCGGCGCTG
>DAIDHU010000096.1 GCA_027451915.1 Thiomonas sp.
CGTCCTTGATCAGGCCCATCGCGATGCCGGCCACGTGGGCCTTCAGCGGCACGCCGGCGTCCAGCAGGCTCAGGCAGCCGCCGCACACCGAGGCCATGGACGACGAGCCGTTGGATTCGGTGATCTCCGAGACCACGCGCATGGTGTAGGCGAAGTCCTCCTTTTTCGGCAGCACCGCCTGCAGCGCGCGGCGCGCCAGGCGGCCGTGGCCGATCTCGCGGCGCTTGGGCGAGCCCATGCGGCCGGTCTCGCCAGTGGCGTAGGGAGGCATGTTGTAGTGCAGCAGGAAGCGATCGCGATACTCGCCGCCGAGGGCGTCGATGATCTGCGAATCCTGGTCCGTGCCCAGCGTGGCCGCCACCAGGGCCTGGGTCTCGCCGCGGGTGAACAGCGCGCTGCCATGCGCGCGCGGCAGCACGCCGGTGCGGATCTCGATGGGGCGCACGGTGCGCGTGTCGCGCCCGTCGATGCGCGGGTCGCCGGCCAGGATCTGGCTGCGCACGATGCGCGCTTCCATGTCGAACAGGATCTGCTCGACCTTGGTCGAATCCACCTCGGCGCCGTCGGCGCCCAGCGCCTCGTGCACCGCGGCGTATGCCTTGCGCAGCGCGTCGGTGCGCAACTGCTTGCTGGTGATCTTGTAGGCGGCGCGCAGCGCCTCGCCGGCCAGCGCGTCGATGCGCGCGATCAGCGCCTCGTCGCGCGGCGCGGCCTGCCATTCCCAGGCCGGCTTGCCGCCCTCGCGCACCAGTTCGTGGATGGCGTCGATGGCCGTCTGCAGCTGGCGATGGCCGAACATGACGGCCTCCAGCATGACCTCCTCGGTCAGCTGGTCAGCCTCGGACTCGACCATCAGCACGGCCGCGTCGGTGCCGGCGACCACCAGGTTCAGGCGCGAGTCGGCCAGCTGGGTGCGGCTGGGGTTGAGCACGTATTCCCCGCCGATGTAGCCCACGCGGGCGGCGCCGATGGGGCCGTCGAAGGGAATGCCGGAGACGGCCAGCGCGGCGCTGACCGCGATCATCGCGGCGATGTCGGCCTCCACCTCGGGGTTCAGCGACAGCACCTGGGCCACCACCTGCACCTCGTTGTAGAAACCCTCGGGGAACAGCGGGCGGATGGGGCGGTCGATGAGTCGCGAGGTCAGGGTCTCGTGCTCGCTCAGGCGCCCTTCGCGCTTGAAAAAGCCGCCGGGGATCTTGCCCGCGGCGTAGGTCTTCTCGATGTAGTCGACGGTCAGCGGGAAGAAATCCTGGCCCGGCTTGGCCGACTTGGCCGCCACCACGCTGGCCAGCACCACGGTGTCGTCCATGTTGAGCAGCACGGCGCCGCCGGCCTGGCGGGCGATCTCTCCCGTCTCCATGGTGACGGTGTGCGAACCCCACTGGAAGGTCTTGGTGATCTTGTTGAACATTGTTTTCACTCCGGTTGGTCGGGCGCGCAGGGCCTCGGGGCCGCTCGCGCCTGGGCCCGCTTCAGCGGGCAGGTCGGGAAGCACAATGCCATTCCTGCGCGGCTCTGCAAGGCGCCGCCGCCTTGCGCGCGGCGGCCAGAGCGGCCCAGGAATGACACAGCAGCGCCTCCCGGCTCGACGTGCGCCGCGCGCCACGCGCGCCGCACACGACAACAGGGCGCCTGGCTCGACTCAGCGAAGCAGGCGCCCCATGGTTCATGCGGATTTACTTGCGCAGGTTCAGCTTCGCGATCAGCGCGCGATAGCGGTCCGCGTCCTTGCCCTTCAGATAATCCAGCAGCTTGCGCCGACGGCTGACCATGCGCAGCAATCCGCGGCGGCCATGGTGATCCTTGGCGTGGGTCTTGAAGTGCCCGGTCAGTTCGTTGATGCGGGCGGTGAGCAGCGCCACCTGGACTTCGGGGCTTCCGGTGTCCTTGGGAGCGCGCGCGTTCTCGGCGACGACCTGGGCCGTCGTGGCTTGATTCAGACTCATGGGGCAGTTTCCTGTGAAGTACTCGCGAACGCGGAAGAAACCATTCCACGCCGTGAAAAAAGGCACAGTTTAGCGCATTTGTTCCCGCCCCCGCGGCCCGGGCCCCACCCCAGGCCTTGCGCCCGCGCAAGCAAAGCCCGAAACTGTGCT
>DAIDHU010000097.1 GCA_027451915.1 Thiomonas sp.
GAGCAGCAGCGCCCGGGGGCCTTGCGCGGCCCACTACACTTTCGGCGCGCCCCGTGCGCCCGTTCTGCCCGTAGCTCAGCTGGATAGAGCAACAGCCTTCTAAGCTGTGGGTCGGGGGTTCGATTCCCTCCGGGCAGGCCAAGGAAATCAAGGAGTTGGGCCTGAAAGCTGATGGCCGCCGCCCGGCCTCTGGCCCTGCTCTGGGCCGTGCACGGGAGCACCCGCATGGCTCCGCGGGCGCTGTTCTGGGCGGCTTTCACCTTGAGCCGGATTCCCCTCTGAGCGATTCCCCTTCGTGGCGGCCCCCGGGGCCAGGCCTGGGCTCAAGCTCGGTGGTGTCGAGCACGCGCGCGCCGGCCACCTCGCGACCGAGGAGCTTGGTCCAGCAGGGATGGGCGGCCGCGCTCAGCACGACCTGACGGGCGGCGCATTTGTGCACCGCCGCGGCGAGCATGTCCTGGCATATGCTCAGGTGTCGCCAGCGCTCGGTCAGCTGGGCTTCGGCCACGGTCAGGGTGCGGGAAATCCGGTCGAATCGGAAGGTGATCCGGCCGAAGATCTCCGACATCGCATCGTCCGCGAGAACGGCCACCAGGAAAGCGCTGCGCGCCGCGCCGTCGGTATCCGAGCCGAAGCAGCGGATCGAGGGAGCCTCGGCAGCGCCAGGCAGGAACTGCCTGATTTTGTCGCGCAGATGGTTCAGCATGGTTCCTGGCCCGATGGCCTTGTGCGTCCATGTCGCTGGGGGTGGGCATGGCTGCCCGGTGATGGCAGTGTGGGCTTCGGGCGGGCCCGGGACAAGCAGCTTGTCCTCAGCAAAAGGCCCCGCCCGAGAAAAAAGTCCTCTTTTGCGCCAGGAGCGTGCCCGCTTCGCGGGCCGCGCCTGGGCGCGGCCGGGCGTGGTCGCGCGGCTTGCTAGAAGCGCACGAACTGCTCGTGGGCCGAAGCCGGCGCGGCGCCGGGCATGGACGCCGCGGAAGCGGGCGCCTGGCGAGCGGCATGGCCCGCTGCCGCGCGGGAGGGGGCCCCGGCCTGGTTCGCATCGGCCCCGGGCAGGCGGAATTTCCCCACCTGCGCCTGCAATTCGGCCGACTGTCCGTTCATCTGCTCGGCGGTCGCCGCCAGCTGCTCGGAGGCCGAGGCGTTTTGCTGGGTGGTGCCGTTGAGCTGGGACATGGCCTGGTTGATCTGCTCGATGCCGGTGGCCTGTTCGGCGCTGGCGGCGTCGATCTCCTCGATGAGCTCGCTGGTGCGGGTGATCGCCGGCACCATCTGCGCCAGCAGTTCGCCGGCGGCCTCGGCCTGCTTGACCGAGCCCGCGGCCAGATCGCCGATCTCGCGCGCGGCCACCTGGGCACGCTCGGCCAGCTTGCGCACCTCGGCGGCCACCACGGCGAAGCCCTTGCCGTGCTCGCCGGCGCGCGCGGCCTCGATGGCCGCGTTCAGCGCCAGCATATTGGTCTGGTAGGCGATGTCGTCGACGATGCCGATGCGCTCGGCAATGGCCAGCATGTCCTCGACGGTCTTGCGCACGGCCGCGCCGCCGTCACGGGCCTGCTGGGCGGCCTGACGGGCCATGCCCGCGGTCAGGCGCGCGTTGTCGGCGTTCTGCTTGATCGACGCGGCCGACTGTTCCAGCGTGGCCGAGGTCTGCTCCACCGAGGCGGCCTGTTCCGAGGCGCCCTGGGAAAGGCTTTGCGAGGTGCCGGACACTTGTTCCGAGGCAACGGAGAGTTTGTCCGCCGCGGCGCGCACCGCGCCCAGGGTGATGGACAGCTTCTCGACCATCTCGCGTATCGCCGCCAGCATGCTGCGGGTATCCCCGGCGCGCGTGGGCACATGCACCGTGAGATCGCCCGCCGCGACCTTGCGCACCACGTCGACGGCCACGGCGGGCTCTCCGCCGAGCTGGCGCAGCAGCGCGCGCAGGATCAGCCAGCCGCCGGCGAGCAGCAGCACGGCGATCGCGGCGCTGACCAGCAGGAAGCGCAGCATGCTGCTCGCCATGGCCTGCCGGGCGCTGGCCGCCCCCGCGTGCGCCTGTTGCACGTTGTAGTCGAAGTGGGCGTCGATCTGCTTGGCCAGGCGATCGGCCATGGCGCTGTTGCCGGGCTGGAGCTGCTGGGTTAGGTCCATGTTGCCGCCCGCGATCGCGGCCAGGATCTGCGCCACGCTCCTGGAGTAGGCCTGCCAGGTGGCGCTTTCCGCTTCGAGCAGTTGCTTGTCCCGAGGGGCCTGGGCGGTGCGTGCATAGTCGGCCAGGGACTGCTCGACAAAGCGCGAGTCCTGCTGGATCCGGTTGCGCGCGTTGCGCAGCTCGGAGGGGCCGGGATGGTTGATGACGTCGTTGGTCCAGCGGCGTACCCGCAGGAAGTGATCCCGCAGCAGGTCGAGGTCGACCAGCGCGGGAACCGTGTGGACGTTGGCGAAATTCGTGGATTCGAACACCCGGTGGATCTGCGAGGATCCGAATCCGGAAAGGCCCAGCAGGCCGGCGATGGCGAGCCCGATGAGCAGGGCCAGGCGCTTGGCGACGGTCATGTCGTTGAATGAGGTTGGCGGATCGCGCAATGATCAGCCTACCCGACCCAAATGACAAAGGGGAGAATACGCATTCCCCACGGCCCGGCAACGCATCCCTGCTCCGGCGCGGCCGGGCGGGCCAGGACCATGCCGAGGCGCGCCGAAGCGCGCCGGCTCAATGCGCGAATTCGGTTCGCTGCATGCGCACCAGGGTTTCCAGCACGCGGATCTCGTCGGCGTCGAGTTGCAGGGCCGTATCCACCCACTCGTCGACCACGGTGGCCAGTTCCGCGTAGTCCAATGGCTGCATGCGGCAGCGTGCGCGCTGCAGGGCCATGCGGGCCTTGCGGCGCTTGGCATGCTCGGCCACGAACTCGCGCACGGCGGCTTCGCCGCGCCCCGTAGGGCAGATCTCGTCGATCACGCCCATCTCGAGCATCTCGGCGGCGGAGTAGATCTTGCCGGTGCGCATGATCCGCTCGGCGGACGCCACGCCGATGCGGCGCGCCAGCAGGCTCATGCCTCCCGAGCAGGGGAACAGGCCGAACAGGATTTCCGGCAGGCCGAATTCGGCCTGCTCCTCGGCGATGATGAAATCGGCGGCGAGCGCGGCCTCGAAACCCCCGCCCAGCGCGCGACCCTGCACCAGGGACAGGGTCGTGGAGCTGCGGTTGAGTACCGTGGCCCAGCGATAGATCATGTCCAGGCACTGCATGGAATAGTGCTGCAGGGCGTGGGCGTCGCGGGCGCGGATGCACTCGAGGAAATGCGCCAGGTCACCGCCCAGGCTGAAATACTCGGGGTGCAGCGAGCGCAGGATCACGTAGTGCACCGGCTCCTCGCCGGCATCGCCTTCCCAGCGGGGGCCGAGGTCGTCGAAGTGCTCGGTCAGCGACTGCAGCGAGCCCAGGAGTTCGCGCGAGAAATTGTGCGGCTTGCCCTCGCGCGGGACCATGGAGACCCACAGCGCGGAACTGGCGGCGTCGAATCGCGTCTGCACCAGCGCGCTCTCGGCCGGGGCCAGCTGCGGCAGGTATTTCAGTCGGGACAGGGTCTGCTGCGGGATCATGGTCGGGGGGATTCGCAGATGCGCCTCCACAGGCGCTCGCAACCCTCAAAGCAAGGACGATGCCAGCAGCAACTTGCGCCTCCGGGCCCCTGTGCGCAAGGGCTTTGCGCCGAGCGCCGGGGGCGAAATCGTCAAGAATTTGACGACGGTGGCCCCGCCGCGGGGGCTGCGGACGCGCCGCGGACCCCGGCGCGTCGGCTCCTTGGCGCCGCGTTCAGGGCGCGCGCACCACCAGCGCGGCGTTGATGCCGCCGAAACCCGCCGACAGCGACAGCGCGCGCCGCACCGTCCCAGGCAGGTTGGGCTGGGTGACGTGGTTCAGGCCCTCGCAATCCGGGTCGATCTCGTCCAGGTGCGCGGTGGCCGGCACGAAGCCGTCGCGCATGGCCAGCAGGCAGGCCAGCATTTCCATGGCGCTGGCCGCGCCGAGCATATGGCCGTGCAGCGCCTTGGTGGAACTGACGGGAATGCGCGCGCAGTGCTCGCCGAAGACCTCCTTGAGCGAGGACACCTCCACCGGATCGCCTCCCTTGGTGGCCGTGGCGTGGGCGTTGATGTAATCGATGTCTCCAGGGCCCACGCCGGCCTTGGCCAGGGCGGCGCGCAAGGAGGCGATCTGCCCGCGCTGGTGGGGGGCGCCGATGTGGTAGGCGTCGGAGGCGATGCCCCAGCCTTCGATGTAGCCCAGGATGTTCGCACCGCGCGCCTCGGCGTGGGCCCGCGACTCCAGCATGAAGAACACGCTGCCTTCGCCTAGCACCAGGCCCGTGCGCTGGGCGGAGAAGGGCTTGCAGCTGCGCGAGGGGTCGGCATCCACCTCGGCCAGCGCGCGCAGCCCGTCCCATGCCCCCAGGAACACGGGCATCAGCGCCGATTCGGCGCCGCCGGCGAAGGCGATGTCGATCTCGCCGCTGGCAATGTGCCGGCAGGCGTCGGCGATCGCCGCACCCGAGGAGGAGCAGGCCGAGGAATGGCAGGCGGTGGGCCCGAAGACCTTGTGGTGGATGGAGATGAAGGACGCGGCCGCGTTGTTCATGCACCCCATGATCACGTAGGGCTTGGTCGTGCGCCGTCCCTCGATATAGAACTGGCGGATGCCCTCCCATTCCGTTGTGCCGCCGCCGCGCACCGTGCCGTAAAACACCCCCGCGCGTTCCCCGAGTGTGGAATAGTCCACAATTCCGGCACTTTCCGCGGCCTGTCTTGCCGCAACCAGGGCCATTTGGGTTGTACGATCCAGGAAAGGTAGTTCGACTCGGCTGAAGCGGTCGCGGAATTGCGCGTCGACCGGGGCGACCGGAAACGGACGGGAGAGTTCCGGGGATTCGAAAACACGAACCCCGGAACGAAGGTTCGACAGGCTTTGGGACACCTCGGAAGCGCTGCTGCCGATCGGCGAGACCACACCGATTCCGGTGATTGCGATCTCACTCATCGGCGCGCGCCTCGACGTTGCGCGCGACCATGGCCGCCACGTCCTGCAGGGAGGGGTTCTTGGGCAGTTCGATCCGACCCAGCTTGATTCCGATCGTGTCCTCGACGGTCATGATCACGTCCAGCACGGCCATGGAATCGAGTCCGATATCGGATACCGAAGTTTGAGGAGTGGCCTCGGAAAGATCGATGTCAAAGGTATCGAAAACCGTCTTCTTCAAGAGTTCGATAATATTTTCTTCAGTCCATCGGGCGTCCATCGGATTTTCCTGTAACATGGTTTGTTGCAGCCTAACCGAAACCGCGTGACAAGACAAGCGCGTAGCCATCGGAACCTTGATCCGGCGGCCCGCGAAAGCGGCTTCGCGAGGGTAGTGAGGTGCTGTGGGATGGTAGTGCGGCGGTGCCGCGGAGGCTGTGCCGGCCGCGCGCCCGTAACCTGTAGAAATCGAGGTGTTTCGCGATGGATCTTGGCAACGTGAGCGATCGCTGGGGGCGCAAGCCGGTCGTGCTGATCGTCGATGACCAGCCGACGAATTGTCATCTCTTGACGGAAATCGCGCGCGGCTTCTGCCCGGAGGGGCAGGTCGTGGCCTTCTGCGACCCTTTCGCGGCCATCGAGTTCGCGCAGGGGCATGATGTGGATCTGGTGCTCACCGATTATCGCATGCCGCAAATGACGGGTGTGGAGCTGGTGCGCGCGCTGCGGTCGCTGGAGCATTTGCATGAGCCGCCCATCGTCTGCATCACCGCGGTGGAGGACGTGCAAATCCGCTACGAGGCCTTCGATGCCGGGGCGAATGATTACCTCAACCGCCCGCTGGATTATCGCGAATGCGCGGCGCGCTGTCGCAACCTGCTGAACATGCGGCGCTTCCAGTTGGCGACCCTGCAGCATGCCCAGTCCCTCGAGCGCAAGGTGGAGCAGGTGGTGCAGGACCTGCAGAAGAAGAAGATGGAGACCCTGCTGCGCCTGGCCAAGGTCGCCGAGCAGCGCGACACCGACACGGGGGCCCACCTGTCCCGCATCGGGCGCTACGCCTCCGTGCTGGCGCGCGGCCTGGGCTTCGACGACGGCTATGCGTCGATGATGGAACTGGCTTCCCCGTTGCACGATATCGGGAAGGTTGCGATACCCGACAGCATATTATTGGCCAGACGTACGCTTACGGTGGAGGAATGGGACGTAATGCGGACCCATACCATCATCGGCCACGCCATGCTGGCGGGTGGGGATTCCGAGCCCCTGATGGTGGCCGCCGAAATCGCCCGTTCGCATCACGAGAAATTCGACGGAAGCGGTTATCCGGACCACTTGGCCGGCAATGACATCCCGGTCTCGGCGCGGATTCTGGCGGTGGTCGACGTCTACGATGCCCTGACCTCGAGGCGCCCCTACAAGGAGCCCTGGAGCTACGAGCAGGCCGAGGATTATCTGCGCGAGCAGTCCGGGAAACACCTGGATCCTGATTTCGTGCAGGCCTTCCTGTCGCACAAATCGCGGATATTGACCATCCAACGCACCTTCCAGTGAGCCGGGAGTGCGCCGGGGGATGCCCCGCGCCGTGGCCGAAATAGGGAATCCGACATGCAAAGGCCTGTCATCTTCGATCGCGTCGCCGCGTTGCGCGGCCAGGTGATCGTGCGCCTGGTCTTCGGCGGCGCAATCATATTGCTGGGGCTCAGCGCCTTTCATTTCACCCACACCATGCCGCGCTATGCGGTGGCGGTGGGCATCGCGCACATGGTCTACGCGGGGGCGATCTACGTGGTCGGCCTGCGCCGCAAGTTCCGCTTCCCGGACTGGCTGCTGCATGTGTGCGCCGTGGCCGACGCGGCGGTGCTGACCGGCTGGACCCTGGTGCTGGGGCCCTATGCGCAACTGGTGGTTCCGTTCTACGTGTTCTCGGCCATCGGCTACGGCATGCGCACCGGCAGCAAGGGCATCATGCACAGCTCGCAGGTGGCTTCGCTGGTGGGCCTGGCCATGGGGCCGCTGGTGCCCTACTGGCGCGATCACATCAGCTTCTGGCTGTCGTGCATGATTTCCATCGTGATCATCCCGGGCTATGTCGGGATCCTGATGGACAAGCTCTACCTGGCGCTGCGCTACGCGGAAAGCGAAAGCATGGCCAAGAGCGAGTTGCTGGCGCGCGCCAGCCACGAATTGCGCACCCCGCTGGGAGGCATCTCGAATGCCGCGGAATTGCTGCGCAACGAGATTCCGAACCAGCGCCAGAAGCGCCTGGCGGAGACCATCCTCTCGCTGAGCTCGCATTTGCTGTCGGACATCAACGCCTTGCTCGACCAGAGCCGGCTGTCGGTGGGCAAGCTCACGCTGTCGGTCGACACCGTGGACCTGGAGCAGCAGCTCGAGGTGGTGCGTGCCTCGGTGGAAATGAAGGCCCAGAAAAAGGGCCTGGCTTTTTCCGCCACCCTGGACCCGCGCATCACCGACGCCGTGCTCGGCGATCAGCATTGGCTGGTTCGCGTCTTGATCAACCTGCTGGGCAACGCGGTGAAGTTCACCGATTTCGGGTCGGTGGCCCTGCAGATCTCCATGCTGCAGCAGCATGACGATGCCTACACCATCCGCTTCAGCGTTCGCGACACCGGCATGGGCATCGCCAAGGAGTTTCAGCAGCGCATTTTCGATCCCTTCGTGCAGGTGCCCGGGCAATCGAATGCCCACTCGGAAGGAGCCGGGCTGGGCCTGGCGATCAGCAAGCAGGCGGTGGAGCTGATGGGTGGGGACCTGCGCCTGATCTCGGAGATCGGCATGGGCAGCACCTTCTGGTTCGACCTGCGCATGCAGCGCACCCGCAAGGCCAGGCCCGAGGAGCGCGCGGCCAGCCTGGACGACGAACTGTTGGCCGAGGACGTGGATCGGCGGCGCATCCTGGTGGTGGACGACAACCAGACCAACCGCTATCTGCTGGAGGAGCTGCTGCAGCGCGAAGGTCATTCCGTGGTCACGGCGGCCAGCGGCGAACAGGCGCTGGACATCCTCTCCGGGCCGGATCGCTTCGACCTGCTCTTGCTGGACTACAACCTCGGCGCCATGGACGGCAGCGTGTTGCTGCAGACCTACCGCTTCGGGCGCCGCGACGCGGCTCCGGCGTATTTCCTCACCGCCGACGCCACCGCGGTGACGGGCGAGAAGCTGCGCAACACCGGCGCTCTGGGCGTGCTGACCAAGCCGGTGCGCCTGCGGGAGCTGCGCGCGGCGATCCGTGCGGCCTGCGAAGGAGAATCCGAGTCGGATGCGCTGCTGGCCCAAGGGCAGGGCGAAGCGCCCACGGTGGGCGCGGGCGCCCCGGCGGCCGCCTCCGGGAGCGCTGGCGCGCATCTGCGCCCCGTTCCCGTGGTGTTCGTGGACCTGGCGGTCATCGACCGCCTGCGCCAGATCGGCACCCGGCAGGTGTTCATCAAGGAACTTCTGGATCGAGCCTCCGAGGACATCGAGGCCAACACCGAGCGCATCCTGGAGGCGCTGGCCGGCGGGGACGTGCGGGCGGCGCGCGACGCCGGGCACGCGCTCAAGGGCGTGTGCATGGAAACCGGCGCCATGCGCCTGATGAACATGGCGCTGGGCGTGATGCGCACGGAAGACGCCTACCTGCTGGAAAACCGCGGACGCATCGCCGCCGAGCTGCGTGAAACGAGCATGCGTACGCGCGAGGCCCTGCGCGGCATCGTGGCCGAGACCATGCAGCAGGCCGCGGGGTTCTGAAGACTCGCGCCCCTCAGGCGGCCGCGAGTTCGCGGGTGGCCTGGGCGTCGGCCTGGCGCAGCACTTGCGCGAGGGCTTCGCGCAGATCCTCCAGGCTGCACTCCCGCAGCGCCGCACCCAGGCGTGACAAGGCCTCGCTGACCTGCCATTGCTCGGCGCTGCAGCCGAACATGCGCTCGCTGCAACGACCCAGTGCCAGCGCGAACTCGGTGCTGTAGCCCTGCGCGCTTCCCGCCTGCTGGATCGACGCGCTGCGTCCCAGGGCCTTGAGCGCGCCGATCCAGCCCAGGTTGTGGGTGAGCCCGGCCAGGTAGGCGTCGAAGGCATCCACGCCGCGGTCGCCGGCCATCGCCTGGCACCAGTCGCTCTTGGTCTGCGCATGCGCCCACAGGCGCGGCAAGGCCTGGCCCAGCAGCGGCTCGCGCATGGTGTCGAACAAGGGACGCACCAGGCTGGCGCTCACAGTGCGCCGCAGGCCATCGATGCCCACCCGGGTCACCGCGCGTTCCAGTTCGGTGACCGGGGTGCCGTGCTGGTGACGCGCGGAATTCGCCAGGCGCAGGACTTCCGCGGCCAGGTAGGGATCGGCCCGGATCAGCGCGCAGGCTTCGCGCAGCGAGGCCTCGTCGTCGCGCAGGCAGGCCAGCAGGCGCGGCAGCACCGCCGGCGGGCGCGGAATCCAGCTGGACAGCGCGCGCGGGGTCTCCAGCACCTGGTCGATGCTGCGCAGCACCTCGCGTTCCACGGCGCTGAGGCCGCGTTCGCTCACGCAGACCTGCCCCGTGGCGTAGACAAAAAAACGGCAGGCGTCGCCCGGCGCGGCAGGGCTCGGTGCCGCCGGCGCCTGGGCTCGCGCGCCGCTGGCGGAGCCCGCCTGCCGGCCCGGCTGCGAGGCTTGCGCCGGCGCTGGGGAGGGCGCTGCGGGGGGAGCGACGGAGGCCGCGCCGGGCTGCGCGCCCGCGCGCATTCCGAGGCGGCGTGCAAGGTCGAGAAGGCCCATGGTCTGGTTGTCGTGTTCCGTGTTCGCCCAATTCATGCGGGGCCCTGCCCGGCACGCGGCGCGGGCGCCCCGCATCTACTGTAACGGGGCATCCGCGCCCGCACAGCCACCGTTTCGCGGGGGCGGGGCCGGCGCCGCGTCCGCGAGGGGGAGTTCGCATCGCACTTCGGTGCCCCCGGCGGCCCGGCGTCGCACATACAGGCGCGCGCCCAGCGCGTCCGCGCGGTAGGCCATGATGTGCAGGCCCAGGCGCCCACGCTGGGCGGCGGGGGCCTGGACGCCGCGCCCGTCGTCCAGCACCTGCAGCACCAGGGCATGGTCCTGCGGCTCCAGGCGGATCTGCAGGGCCGTGGCCTCGGCGTGGCGCAGCGCGTTGGCCACGCCCTCCTGCGCGATGCGGAACAGATGCCGCGCCTGCTCGGCCCGCGGCAGATCGAATTGCCGCGGGCCCGTGTAATGACAGGCCAGCCCCGTGGTCTCGCGCACCTGCCCGGCCAGCTCGCGCAGGGCCTCGGGGAGGTCGTGGCGATCGATGTCCACCGGGGCCAGGCCGCGCGCCAGCGCGCGGGTCTGTAGCAGCGTGGACTCGAGATGCATCTGCAACTGACCCAGGGCTTCGGCCTCGGGCTCGTGGCCCGCCTGCAGCAGGCGGCGCTGCAGGGCCCTGGCGAGCAGGCTCAGCGCGCTGAGCTGCTGCCCGATGCCGTCGTGCACCTCGCGCCCGATGCGCTCCTGTTCGGCCACGCTGACCTCGAGGATCTGGCGCTGCAATTCCTTGCGCTCGGTGACGTCGCTGGCCACCGCGAGCACGCGCGGGCGTCCGTCGAGCACGACGGGAGTCAGCAGGACTTCCTCCCAGTAGTCCGCTCCGTCAGAGCGCTGGCTGCGCCATTCGATGCGGCTGGGCGCCGTGGCGGCGGCGCGGATCGGCCCCTCGGGGGCGGCGCAGGCGAAGGCGCGCTCGGTGCCTTGCGCAGCCGGGCGCTGCGCCAGCTCCAGGCTGCCGCCGCAGGATTGCAAGGCGCGTGTGTTGGCCTCCAGCAGGGCTCCGGTGAAGGCATCGTGCACGCTCATGGCCACCGTGGCGTGGTCGAACACGGTGCGAAAGCGTTGATCGCTTTCCTGCAGGCGCTGGCGGCTCCACGCGTGCTCCCGGCGATGCTGTTCAGCCAGGCGCGCGTAGACCTCGCCGTTCGCCAGCAGCAAGGCGAGCAGCACCGTGAGATCCGCCATCAGGCTGCACAGTCGGCCCACGTACCAGCCCAGGTCGAAGCGGCCGTTGTTGAGGACTCCGGCCAGCAGCACGGCCATCAGCCAGGCCGCCAGGGTCAGGTGCAGCCACAGGTCCAGCACGCTGCGGGTGCCGCGGCGCCATGCCAGCAGCGCCAGCGCCAGAAGGCAGGCGGCCAGGGCGCCCACGGCCACCCAGGTCTTGGCGGGAAGGTCGCCGTCGCCGCTCATCAAAGGCGGCAGCCAGGATGCTCCCACGGTGGCGATGGCCGCGCAGGCCAGCGCGGCCAGACCGCCCACGCCCCAGGCCAGCGCCACGCTGGCGGCGCGAAGCGTCGGTGCTTCGCCCAGCGCGTCGTGCATCGGCGAAGCCAGCGCGTAGCCTCCGATGCCCAGCGCGAAGCCGCCATGCCAGAGAAAAAATAGCCAGGCCGTGCTTTGCCCATGGCCCAGGGGCAGCCACGAGCCCCCGCCTTCGCGCAGGCCCGGGAAACTCAGGCCGTGCAGCACGGCCATGAGCGCCGAGAACCAGTAGCAGGCGCTGAGCAGGAGCAGCGCGCGCGAGCGCAGGATGCGTGCCTGGGTCAGCAACAGCCAGGCGGTGACCAGGGCCAGCACGGCCATGCCGGCTTGGTAGGCCGGCACCAGCGTGCGCAGGGGAGCGAGCCGGACGTGCAGCCCGGGCAGGGTGGCCGCCGCGATCAGGACCAGCGTGATGGCGGCGACCGCGGCCGCGCGACGCTGGGCGAGGCCAGGCGGCAGGTTGGTGACAAAGGGCAGCGCGCCCGCCGCCGGGAAGGGCGAGGCGGAATCCACGGTCGGGGAAGTCTCGCTGGCAGCGGGCATGGAGCATGGGGGCGGACCTGGCGTGAGGCCGATCATGCTCCGGATCAGCTTGCCGAACCTTGAGCCATCGCAGTGCGCGGGAGGCCTGTTCCCGAATCCGCGGGCTCAGCGCAGGCGAAAGCTGAATTCCTGGGTGACGGTGACGCTCCGCGCGCCGAGGTCCTCGCAGCGGTAGCGCAGCATGGCCCGGCGCACGGCCTCGTGGAAGATGCTCGGGCCGGAGACGATGACGACCTCGCTCACCCGACCGTGCAGCACCCGCGCCCGGGCCACCACCGTGCCGCCGACGCCCTCCTCGATGGCCAGCGCGGGCATGTCGGGGCGCACCTGGCGGCGGCAGACCAGCTCGGCCGCCAGCGCGGGAGATCCGGCCGGCTCGGCCCGGGGCATGGGCGCGCTCGCCGGGGCTGCCGGGCTCGGGGGGCCATGGCCCCGGGTGTCGGCAAGGGCCTGTGAGGCCTCGGCGGGCGGGGGGGATGGTGCCGCGGGCCTCGCGGCTGGAGACGCGGCATGCGCGAAGGGTTGCGCGAAGGGTTGCGCGGAGGGATGCGAGCGTGCGCGCGCAGATCTACGCGCAGATCTACGCGCAGGTGCATGCGCAGTTGCATGCGCAGATGTACGAGAGTAGGTCCGCGCCGCGGCGGCGCCGGGCGCGGGCGCCTTCATCCCCGGCGCCTGCGCCCTCGAGGCCTCCCCGGAGCCTTGCGCCAAGGCTGCCGGCCGGGCCTGCTCGAAGCGCACCATCACGGCAGCGGGAGCCGGTCGCGGCGCGGCGAGCCGCATGGCACGCCACAGCGCCAGCACCACGGCACCGTGCAACAGCACTACGGCGAGCGCCGCCATGGCGCGCAGCCTGGCCTCGCCGGCCCCGCCGGCGCGCCCGTGCATGCCCGGCCGGCCCCCCCTCGCCGCGGCCGAGGCCTCTGCGGCTGCGAGGCCCCGGGGCTGGGCGCGTGACGATGGCATCGAAGGCTCGGAAGGTGCGGGGGCGGGTGTCGCAGGCGCGGCGGCGTGCGCGCATGCGGACCCCCGGAATTGTGCACGCAAGCCGCGGGCACTCGGCCATAGCCTGCTCGCATGACCCTGATCCCAAAAATCAATTGGATCCATCGGGCGCCGCCCGATAGCATGAAAACTCTTGCACCTTCATGAGGAAAACTACCAATGTCGCTGATCAACACCGAAATCAAGCCCTTCAAGGCCACCGCTTACCACAACGGCAAGTTCATCGACGTGAACGAGGCCACGTTGAAGGGCCATTGGTCGGTGGTCGTGTTCTATCCGGCCGATTTCACCTTCGTGTGCCCGACCGAGCTGGAGGACCTGGCCGACCACTACGACGAGTTCAAGAAACTGGGCGTGGAGGTGTACAGCGTGTCCACCGACACCCACTTCTCCCACAAGGCCTGGCACGACACCTCGGAAGCCATCGGCAAGGTGCAGTACGTGATGATCGGCGACCCCACGGGCGCCATCACCCGCAACTTCGACGTGATGATCGAGGAAGAAGGCCTGGCGCTGCGCGGCACCTTCCTGATCAACCCCGAAGGCCAGATCAAGCTGTGCGAGATCCACGACAACGGGATCGGGCGCGACGCCTCCGAACTGCTGCGCAAGGTCAAGGCCGCGCAGTACGTGGCCAGCCACCCGGGTGAAGTGTGCCCGGCCAAGTGGAAGGAAGGCGAGAAGACCCTCAAGCCTTCGCTGGACCTGGTCGGGAAGATCTGATCTCCCGCCCCGCGGCCGCGCCGCCGGCGCGGCCGCATCGCCATCGACCGTACAGGAAACGAACATGCTGGAAGCCGACCTCCGGGACGCACTGCGTACCCATCTGCAAAAACTCGAGCAGCCCGTGGAGCTCGTGGCCTCGCTGGACGATGGCGCCAAGTCGGCCGAGTTGCGCGAACTGTTGCACGAGATCGCCGCGCTGAGCCCGCTGCTGAGCGTGCGCGAGGACGGCACGGACCCGCGCCGTCCCTCGTTCCGCATCCTGCGCAGCGGCACCGACGTCGAAGTGGCTTTCGCCGGCATTCCGCTGGGCCACGAGTTCACCTCGCTGGTGCTGGCGCTGCTGCAGGTGGGCGGCTATGCGCCGCGCATCGCCCCCGAGCTGGCCGAGCAGGTGCGCGCGCTCCAGGGCGAGTGGCGTTTCGAGACCTTCATGTCCCTGTCCTGCCACAGCTGCCCGGACACCGTGCAGGCGTTGAACATGCTCAGCGTGCTCAACCCGCGCATCCGCCACGTGGCCATCGACGGCGCGCTGTTCCCGCAGGAAGTCGAGGCGCGCCAGGTGATGGCCGTGCCCAGTGTGTTCCTGGACGGGCAGGCCTTCGACCAGGGGCGCATGAGCGTGGAGCAGATCGTCGCGCGCCTGGACAGCGGCGCCGCGCAGCGCGAGGCTCGGGCGCTGGACGCGCGCGAGGTGTTCGACGTGCTGGTGGTGGGCGGCGGGCCGGCCGGCGCGGCCGCCGCGGTCTACGCGGCGCGCAAGGGCATCCGCACCGGCATGCTGGCCGAGCGCATGGGCGGCCAGGTGGCCGACACCATGTCCATCGAGAACCTGATTTCCGTGCCCTACACCGAGGGCCCGCGCCTGAGCGCCGCGCTGGAGCAGCATGTGCAGGCCTATGAGGTGGACGTCATGCGCGGCCAGCAGGCGGCCGAGCTGCTGCCGGCGGCGGCGCCCGGCGAGCCCATCCGCCTGCGCCTGCAGGGTGGCGCGACCCTGCGGGCGCGCAGCGTGGTGCTGGCCACTGGCGCTCGCTGGCGCAACATGAACGTTCCCGGCGAGCAGGAATACCGCAACAAGGGCGTGACCTACTGCCCCCACTGCGACGGCCCGCTGTTCAAGGGCAAGCGTGTGGCGGTGATCGGCGGGGGCAACTCCGGCGTGGAGGCCGCCATCGACCTGGCCGGCGTGGTGCAGCATGTCACCCTGCTCGAGTTCGACGACCGCCTGCGCGCCGACGAGGTGCTGCAGCGCAAGCTGCGCAGCCTGCCCAATGTGCGCGTGATCACGCAGGCTCAGACCACCGAGGTGGTGGGCGACGGCAGCAAGGTGCAGGGTCTGCTCTACACCGATCGCGCCACCGGCGCCACCCGGCGCCTGGAGCTCGAAGGCGTGTTCGTGCAGATCGGGCTGCTGCCCAATGCCGAATGGCTGCGCGGCGCGGTGGCGCTGTCGCCGCGCGGCGAGGTGGAGGTGGACGCGCGCGGCGCCACCTCGGTGCCGGGCGTGTTCGCGGCGGGCGACGTGACCACCACGCCCTTCAAGCAGATCGTCATCGCCATGGGCGAGGGCGCGAAGGCCGCGCTCAGCGCCTTCGACCACCTGATCCGCCTGCCGGCTCCGCAGGCGGCCGAGGAACAGGCGAAGGCGGCCTGAGCCCCGGCTCGTCCCGGGCGCGTCGCCGCGCCCGTGGTGGCGCCCCGGCGGATGCATTATGTTCGCGCTGTCGCGGCTACCCGCCGCGGCGGCGCGTCGCCCAGGTCCGACCGGGACGCGGGCGCCGGCGCCTGTCCATCCGCCGGAACGACCACCATGATGCTGACAGCCGAACAGGAAATGATCCGCGACTCGATGCGCGATTTCGCGCGCGAGCGCCTGGCCCCCTTCGCCGCGCAGTGGGACCGCGAGCACAGCTTCCCGCGCGAGGCGCTGCGCGAGCTCGGGCAGCTCGGCGCCATGGGCGTGACCGTGCCCGAGGAGTGGGGCGGCGCCGGCCTGGACACCATGAGCCTGGTGCTCATGCTCGAGGAGATCGCCGCCGGCGACGGCGCCACCTCGACCATCGTCAGCGTGCAGAATTCCCTGGCCTGCGGCATCACCCAGCGCTTTGGCAGCCAGGCGCAGCGCGAGCAGTGGCTCAGGCCCCTGGCGCGCGGCGAGGCCCTGGGCTGCTTTTGCCTGACCGAGCCGCACACCGGCTCCGACGCCGCGGCCATCACCACCCGCGCCGATCGCGACGGCGACGCCTGGGTGCTGCGCGGAGTCAAGCAGTTCATCACCACCGGCAAGCATGCCGACGTGGCCATTGTCATCGCGGTGACCGACAGGTCCGCCGGCAAGCGGGGCATCTCGGCCTTCCTGGTTCCCACCTCCACCCCCGGCTACGTGGTGGCTCGCCTGGAGGACAAGATGGGCCAGCATGCCTCGGACACCGCGCAGATCGTGTTCGAGGACTGCCGCGTGCCGGATGCGGCGCTGCTGGGCCGCCCCGGCGAGGGCTACCGCATCGCCCTGTCCAACCTGGAGGCCGGGCGCATCGGGATCGCCGCGCAGTCGGTGGGCATGGCGCGCGCCGCCTTCGAGGCCGCGGTGGACTATGCGCGCCAGCGCAAGTCCTTCGGCAGCGCGCTCATCGAGCACCAGGCGGTGAGCTTCAGGCTGGCCGACATGGCCACCCGGCTGGACGCCGCGCGCCTGCTGGTGTGGCGCGCCGCCATGCTGCGCGACGCCGGCAAGCCCTGCCTGAAGGAGGCCTCGATGGCCAAGATGTACGCCTCCGAGATGGCCGAGTCGGTGTGCTCGGACGCGATCCAGATCCATGGCGGCTACGGCTATGTGTCGGACTTCCCGGTGGAGCGCATCTATCGCGACGTCCGCGTGTGCCAGATCTACGAAGGCGCCAACGACATCCAGCGCATGCTCATCGGGCGCGCCATCGCCGAGGCCTGATGCTCGAGCCAGCCGGCGGTCCGCTGCGAGGCCTGCGCGTGCTGGAGTTCGCCGCGCTGGGCCCGGCGCCGCTGGGTGCCATGTTGCTGGCCGACCTGGGCGCCCAGGTGCTCAGCGTGGAGCGAGCCGCGCGGCCGGGCCAGGGCGCGGCCGGCGTGTTCGACCCCGAGATCGACGTGCTGCGGCGTAACCGCCACGTGCTGCGCCTGGACCTCAAGCGCGAGCGCGACCTGGGTGCCGCGCGCCGCCTGGCCGCTGGCGCCGAGGTGCTGATCGAAGGCTTCCGGCCCGGGGTCATGGAGCGCCTGGGCCTGGGCCCGCGGGAGTGCCTGCGAGACAATCCGCGCCTGGGGTACGCCCGCATGACCGGCTGGGGCCAGCAGGGCCCGCTGGCGGCCAGCGCCGGGCACGACATCAACTACCTCGCCCTTTCGGGCATGTTGCACGCCATCGGCGAGCCGGGAGGCAAGCCCGTGGTGCCCCTGAACCTGGTGGCCGACGGCGGCGCCGGGGGCATGATGCTGGCCGTCGGCGTGCTGGCCGCCCTGACCCATTCCCGCGCCACCGGCCAGGGCCAGGTGGTGGACGCGGCCATGGGCGAGGGCTGCGCGCTGCTGGGATCCATGATCCACACCCTGCACGCGATGGGGAGCTGGAGCGGGCGCCGCGGGGACAACCTGCTCGACGGAGGTGCCTATTTCTACGGCACCTATGCCTGTGCCGACGGCGGCTACGTGGCCGTCGGCGCGATCGAGCCGGAGTTCCACGAGCAGCTGCTGCGCGGCCTCGGGCTGGACCCGGCCGAGTTCGAGGCTCCGCGGGACCGGGCACGCTGGCCCGAGCGCCGCGAGCGTCTCGCGCGGGTGTTCGCCACGCGGAGTCGCCAGGCCTGGTGCGAGATCTTCGCCGGCACGGACGCCTGCGTGACCCCGGTGCTCGACCTGGACGAGGCGCCGCGCCATGCGCACCATGTCGCGCGCGGCAGTTTCGTGCACGCGGGCGGAGTGCCGCAGGCGGCACCCGCGCCGCGTTTCGGCGCCACCGTGCCGCCGGTGCCACGCCGGCCTCGGCAAGCCAGCGCGGCGCTGCTGCGGGATTGGGGGCTGGACTCCGGACTGGCCGAGGCGCTGGCCCCATCCGGGGATTAAAAAAGAACGATCGTTCGATTCTTCGCGCGGCGCCCTACAATGCGCCCCACGATACGAACGCGAGCACGACAACGGAGACTCGAATGCCAACCCCGGAGCAGTGGCTGCAGAAGTATGGGCCCCGAGAGGCCATGGAATACGACGTGGTGATCGCCGGAGCCGGCCCGGCCGGCCTGGCCACCGCCATTCGTCTCAAGCAACTCGCCGCGCAGTCCGCTCAGGACATCTCGGTATGCGTGCTGGAAAAGGGCTCCGAGCCCGGCGCCCACATCCTGTCGGGCGCGGTGATGGATCCGCGCGCCCTGGGCGAACTGCTGCCCGATTGGCAGCAGCAGGGGGCTCCGCTGCGCCAGCCGGTCACCGAGGACCTGTTCTGGTTCCTGAACCAGGGCGGGCACCGCGCGGTGCCCGCGGCCCTGCAGCCGGCCTGTTTTCGCAACCACGGCAACTACGTGATCAGCCTGGGCGAGGTCACCCGCTGGCTGGCGCAGCAGGCCGAGGCGCTGGGCGTGGAGATCTTCTCGGGCTTCGCCGCCGCCGAGGTGTTGCTGGACGAGTCCGGCGCGGTGTGCGGCGTGGCCACGGGCAACCAGGGCGTGGGCAAGGACGGGCAGCCCACCGAGGCCTTCCAGCTCGGCATGGAGCTGCGGGCGCGCTACACCGTGTTCGCCGAGGGCGCGCGCGGGCAGCTGGGGCGCGAGCTCATCGCCCGCTACGAGCTCGACCAGGGGCGCGACCCGCAAAGCCATGCCATCGGCATCAAGGAGCTGTGGGAGGTGCCCGCCGCGCAGGCGCACCCTGGGCGGGTGCTGCACAGCGCGGGCTGGCCGCTGGACAAGAACACCTACGGCGGCGCCTTCCTGTACCACCTGGACGATGGCAAGGTGGCGGTGGGCCTGGTGGTGGGGCTGGACTACCGCAACCCCTGGCTCAGCCCCTTCGAGGAATTCCAGCGTTTCAAGACCCACCCTTCCATCCGCCCGATGTTCGAAGGCGGCAAGCGCATCGGCTATGGCGCCCGCGCCCTGACCGCCGGGGGCCTGCTGTCGCTGCCGAAGCTGGTGTTCCCCGGGGGTTGCCTGGTGGGCTGCGAGGCGGGCTTTCTCAACGCCTCGCGCATCAAGGGCAGCCATGCGGCCATCAAATCGGGCATGCTCGCCGCCGAGGCCATCGCCCAGGCCACGGGCGCCGGGCGTCGGGGCGATGTGCTGGAGGACTATCCGAAGGCCTTCGAGGCCTCGTGGCTGCACGAGGAATTGCATCGTGCACGCAATTTCAAGCAATGGTTCAAGAAGGGTCGCACCATCGGCACCCTGATGACCGGGGTCGAGCAGCTGCTGCTCGGCGGACGCGTGCCCTGGACCCTGCACCGCAAGGAGCCCGACTACAAGGCGCTGCAGCCGGCCGATGCCATGCCGCGCATCGACTATCCGAAGCCCGACGGCAAGCTCAGCTTCGACCGCCTGTCCTCGGTGTTCCTGAGCAACACCAACCACGAGGAAAACCAGCCCGCGCATCTCACCCTTCGCGACCCCTCGGTGCCCGTGGCGGTGAACCTGGCGCGCTACGCCGGGCCCGAGCAGCGCTATTGCCCGGCCGGGGTCTACGAGTTCGTGCCGGCCGAGGGCGGCGGCGAGCGCCTGCAGATCAACGCCCAAAACTGCGTGCATTGCAAGACCTGCGACATCAA
Source organism: Thiomonas sp. (assembly GCA_027451915.1). Classification (GTDB taxonomy): domain Bacteria; phylum Pseudomonadota; class Gammaproteobacteria; order Burkholderiales; family Burkholderiaceae_C; genus Thiomonas_A. Next base: position 19,352 of record DAIDHU010000097.1, read on the forward strand.
GGACCCCACCCAGAACATCGTCTGGGTCGCCCCCGAAGGGGGCGGAGGTCCGAATTACGTGGGGATGTAGTTGCCCCCTCCGTCGCCGGGCGCGAGCCCGGCTCCGTCCCCCCAAGGGGGACGCACCCCGCCTTGGGGCGGCCCTGCGGCGGGTGTGCTCTTGGCATTGGGGCGTTGCGCGTGGAAGGGGGACTTTCAGGCGGGAGTAGCCTTGGCGTTGGGGTGCTGCGCGTGGGAGGGTTTGGGCTCTTGCCGGCTTCGTAGACCCCTTGCTAAGGTGTGATCGCGACCGTATTCGTCCT
>DAIDHU010000098.1 GCA_027451915.1 Thiomonas sp.
CTGCCGATCGAAGGCATCGCGGCCTACGACCAGGCGGTGCAGACGCTGCTGTTCGGCAAGAACTCGCCGCTGATCACCGAAGGCCGTGTGGTGACGGCTCAGGCACTCGGCGGCACCGGCGCGCTGAAGATCGGCGCCGACTTCCTCAAGCGCCTCCAACCCGGCGCGCGGGTGCTGATCTCCGACCCGAGCTGGGAAAACCACCGCGCGCTGTTCGAGGCCGCCGGCTTCGAGGTCGGCACCTACCCCTATTACGATGCCGCCAACCGCGGCGTGGCCCTGCAGGGCATGCTCGATGCGCTGCGCGCGGCCGCCCCCGGAACCATCGTCGTGCTGCACGCCTGCTGCCACAACCCCACCGGCTACGACCTGGATGCCGCGCAATGGCAGCAGGTCATCGAGGTGGTGCGCGCGCGCGGCCTGGTGCCCTTCCTGGACATGGCCTACCAGGGCTTCGCCGAGGGCATCGCCGAGGACGGCGCGGTGATCGGCCAGTTCGTCGCCGCGGGCCTGGATTTTTTCGTCTCCACCTCCTTCTCCAAGAGTTTTTCGCTGTACGGCGAGCGCGTGGGCGCGCTGAGCATCCTGTGCTCCAGCCGCGAGGAGGCACAGCGCGTTCAATCGCAGCTCAAGCGGGTGATCCGCACCAACTATTCCAACCCGCCGACCCATGGCGCCCAGGTGGTCACGATGGTGCTGTCGACCCCCGCGCTGCGCGCCCAGTGGGAGCAGGAACTGGGCAAGATGCGCGAGCGCATCCGCGCGATGCGCATCGCGCTGGTCGATCGCCTGAGGGCGGCCGGGGTGCAGGGCAACCTGGACTTCATCACCACCCAGCGCGGCATGTTCAGCTACTCCGGGCTCAACGCCGCCCAGATGGAGCGCCTGCGCACCGAATTCGGCATCTACGGGGTCTCCACGGGGCGCATCTGCGTGGCGGCGCTGAATCTGGGCAACATCGACTACGTGGCCAAGGCCATGGCCGCGGTCATTCATTGAAGCAAGCGATTCCGGCCGGGCCCGGCGCGCCTAGCGCTCCGGGTGCCCCCGGATGCCCCCGCGCTGCCGAGGAACTACAATTGCTGCAGTGCATCAGCGGGGCTGTCGATGATTTACGACTGGTATGAATCGCAACGGGCCTTCCTGAGCCCGCTGGCCGACTTCGCGCAGGCTGCGTCGAAGTTCTACACCAACCCGCTGTGGCCTCTGTCCCAGGCGCCCAGCATGCAACGCGTGTCCGCCAGCTACGAGCTGATGCACCGCCTGCTCAAGAGCTACGAAAAACCCGATTTCGGGATCTCCTCGGTGCGCATCGGCGACCGCGACGTTGCCGTTCAGCAACGGGTGGCGCTGGACAAGCCCTTTTGCCGCCTGGTGCGGTTCAAGCGCTTCAGCGACGACACCGAGGTCCTTCGCAGCCTGAAGACCCAGCCCACGGTGCTGATCGTGGCGCCTCTGTCGGGGCACCACGCCACGCTGTTGCGCGACACCGTTCGCACCCTGCTGCGCGACCACAAGGTCTACATCACCGACTGGGTGGACGCGCGCATGGTGCCCACCGAGCACGGCACCTTCTCCCTGGACGACTACGTCGCCTACGTGCAGGAGTTCATCCGTCACATCGGTCCGGAGGTCCACGTCATCTCCGTGTGCCAGCCCACGGTGCCGGTGCTGGGTGCGATCTCCCTGCTGGCCTCCGCGGGCGAGCCCACGCCGCGCACCATGGTCATGATGGGAGGCCCCATCGACGCCCGACGCTCGCCGACCTCGGTCAACAACCTGGCGACGAACAAGAGCATCGAGTGGTTCGAATCCAACGTGATCTATCGTGTCCCCGTGAACTATCCGGGAGCGGGGCGCCGCGTGTATCCGGGGTTCCTGCAGCACACCGGGTTCATCGCGATGAACCCGGACCGCCACATGCAGTCGCACTACGACTTTTTCCTGCAACTGGTGCGCGGCGACGACGACGACGCGGATGCCCACCGTCGTTTCTACGACGAGTACAACGCCGTGCTCGACATGGACGCCGATTACTACCTCGACACCATCCGCACGGTGTTCCAGGAATTCGCGCTGGTGCACGGCACCTGGGAGGTCGCGGGCCGGCCGGTGCGCCCGCAGGACATCCGCGGCACCGCGCTGCTGACCATCGAGGGTGAGCTCGACGACATCTCCGGCGCCGGCCAGACCCAGGCCGCGCACGACCTGTGCACCTCGATCCCGGCCGCCGAGCGCGCCCACTACACGGTCCCCGGCGCCGGCCACTATGGCATCTTCTCCGGACGGCGCTGGCGCGAGCTGGTGTACCCGCGCGTGTCCGATTTCATCGCCAGGCACCGCGAGGCCGCCATGCCCTCGCAGGCCAGCGAGGCAGCGCCCGCGAGGGCCCGCCGCCGCGCCTGAGATGCCGGGCCCCGGCTCACCAGGCGCGCCCGGCTGCTCCGGCGCGTCGCCGCGGGACCCGCACACGGGCTCGCTGGTGCAGGCCATCGACGAGGCCCTGCCCCAGACCCAGTGCCGGCGCTGCGGTTACGCCGACTGCAGGGCCTACGCGCAGGCGCTGGCCGACGGGCAGGCGAGCATCAATCGCTGCCCGCCAGGCGGCGCCGAGGGGGTGCGGCGCCTGGCCGCGATCACCGGGCAGCCCCCGCTCGCGCTGGACCCGCAATGTGGCGAGGAGGCCCCCAGGCGCCTGGCCTGGATCGATGAATCCGCCTGCATCGGCTGCACCCTGTGCATCCAGGCCTGCCCCGTCGACGCCATCGCCGGCGCGCCCCGGCGCATGCATGGGGTGATCGCGGACTGGTGCACGGGCTGCGAGCTCTGTGTGGCGCCCTGCCCGACCGACTGCATCCGCCTGGTC
>DAIDHU010000099.1 GCA_027451915.1 Thiomonas sp.
GGCGTGCCGGTGGTGGTCGACAACATCTCCACCGGCAACGCCAATTCGGCCGAGGTGAAGATCGTCGACACGGCCAGGACGGGCTACCAGGGACGGCCGCTGACCAGCTGGTACGTCTACCGCCTGGGCGACGGGCTCTACACCTACGACAACGCCAACAACGGGGCCAGCGAACTCGGTGGCTGCGCGCAGCTCGGCGCCTGCCCCGAGCAGCTCTCCTACTCGCCCACCGCCACCACGGCCAGCTACGACCCGCTGGCCGGGCAGCGCTACCAGTGGACCGAGACCACCTACCTGGGGCGCACCTACACCCCGCCGAGCTCGAACTGGTTCCAGGCCTCGGTGAGCAACTGGGTGTGGACCGACGACAGCGGCGCGTCGACCGGCGGGCAGCCCATCTGGTACACCAGCAGCCAGGTGCTGCAGGGCCAGGACAACTCGAACCCCAACCAGTTCTTCACCGAGAACATTTCGGGCTCCTACGGCTATTACACCGAGAACGTGCAGTACCACAAAGGCAACTGGGGTTTCCCGGAGCCTCCGAATCCCTGGCATTACCACATCGTGGACTGGGCGACCCTGACCCTGACCAGCAGCATCGACGCCTCCAACCCCATCGGCATCGATTTCACCGGCAACCCGCAGGGCAGCATCACCGTGGACTCCGACGCCGCGGTGAGCATCGCCGGGCGCCTGTACAACCCGGGCGGGCCCACGTCGATCACGTCCAGCCAGGGCAGCATCACGCAGACAGCGCAAGGCTCGGTCGACACCCAGGGCCTGGATCTGCAGGCCGCCAGCGGAATCGGCAGCGCCGGCCAGGCGTTGCAGGTCAGTCTCAACGGCGGCGCGCTGCAGGCCGCGAGCAGCACGGGCGATGTCGACATCAACGCCACCGGCGAGCTGCCGCTGCTGCGGGTGGCCGCCGGCGGCGCGATCAACCTGTCGGCGCAAGGCTCGATCGTGGCCGCCGCGGGCGCGGCCAATCCGCTGCTCAGCGCCTCGAGCATCAGCCTGGACAGCATCTCCGGCGGCATCGGCAGCAGCGCCCAGGCGCTCGACGTGCAGGGCCTGACCACGGTCGACGCCTATGGCGCCACGGTGGGCGGACTGGTCAACGCCAGCGCGCAGGGCGACATCGTGCTGCAGGCCCCGAGCGGCGACCTGCGCGTGGGCAGCGTCGTCTCGTCGGGCGGCAACGTCAGCCTGTCCGCGCCCGGCGGTGCGCTGGTCAACGGCCTGCAGGGCAGCAACGACACCACGTCGCTGGGCCAGGCCGAGAACACCTGGAAGACCCTCGGCCTGCTCGATACCTACGACAACGTCGACTACGGCGGCCAGGCCGCCGTGCAGGCCGACACCATCAAGCCCTACGAACAGCAGGTGGACCGCGCCTACCAGAGCTACTGGCAGTTGCGCGCGCACGCCAGCGTCGGCGCCGACGGCACGGTCAGCCTGGACTCCGCGCAGCAGCAGTTCTTCACGCCCATGGTGCAGGCGCTGGGCATCGCCAGCCCCAGTGCCGCGCAGCTCACCAGCTACGTGCAGCAGCAATACGACGCCGCCACCCAGACCCTGGCGCAGGCGCTGGGCAGCGGCTGGGCGCAGCTGGCGCCGTTGCAGGCCTATCAGCAGGGCTTTCAGTACAGCGCGCCGCAAAGCGTGGTCGACCAGCTCAGCTATGGCGGAGTGTGGACTCCCAGCGAGCTGCTCTACCAGATCAATGCCGATGCGCTCAAGCCGGGTGCCGGCGCCGGGCAGTTCCTGGCGCAGGCGGCCAACGTCAGCGGTTCGCGCATCGACCTGGGCGCGGGCGTGGGCATCGGCAGCCTGAGCCAGCCGGTGACCATCGTGCTGCCACCCCCGGGCCAGACCCTGGTGCTCGACGCCTCCCAGAGCAACGCGCTGGCCTCGGCGCAGGCGCCGGGTGACGTCAGCGTGGTCTACGACGGCAGCGGGCAGGCCACCGCGCTGCAGGTGCAGCAGACCACCCCGCTGGTCGTCGACCCCACGCAAAGCCTGGCCGCGCAGTCCGGCGGCGCCGCCTTCCTGCAGTCGACCGGCGACCTCACGCTGCGCGGGGTCAGCGCGCAGGGCAATGCGCAATTGCTGGCGCAGGGCTCGATCGCCGGGGCGAGCGCGGACAC
>DAIDHU010000100.1 GCA_027451915.1 Thiomonas sp.
GGTCAACTCGCCGAGCAACTGCTGCAGGTCGTTGCCCACGCTGCGCAGCGGGGTCGAACGATCCACGGCGAGGTGGCGCTCGTGCAGGTCACGCAGCACGAAGGCATCGATCTTGCGCCCGCTGTGCAGGTATTCGTCCAGGGTGCGGCAAAGCTCCGGGCTGCCACCGCTGAGGTACTCGTAGGCCACTCCATAGCTCAAGGGAATCGGCGCGACCTCGTGTTCGAGAAGGAAGTCCACGGCGCGGAACGCCAGGACCTTGGCTTGCTCGACAGTGTGCTGGGTGCTCAAGGCGGTAGCGGGCATGGCGGGGCGGAGTCGAGAAACCTGGAGCAAGTCGGCGCCGGCCCGGGCAGAGCCTGCCCATCACCGCAGCCCACGACACAAATATTCTATAAATCCAAGACGTTGTGTGATAAATCTTAACGGGTTTCTCAGAAATTTCACCCCGCGAACAGGGGTCGTCCGGCGGCTCAGGCCACGCGCTCGCCCTGGCGCAGCCCGATCACCGTCCCCCGCGGCAGGGCCTGCCACTCGCCCTGGCCCAGCGGGACACTGGCGAACATGCCCATTCGGTGCGCATGCGGGTGGCTGGCATGGACCTGCAAGCCCTCCACTTCGTGCTGGTGCGAGGGGGATGCGTCGCGCAGCCACAGATGCAGCCCCGGCTCGCGCACGCTGCCGTCGGCCTGGTGCCTGCGGTCGGCGTGGGCGAACAGACAATCGCCGTCGCTGTAGAGAAAGTTCGCGGGCCCCAGCGCGCGCATGCGCTCGGCGAATTCGCGCACCGTGTCCAGGCGCGCCCGCGCATCGGGCAGGCCGCCCGCGTCCAGCCACAGCGGCTCGAGCATGCGCAGCAGCTGACAAAAGGCGTGCTCGGAATCGGTCTGGCCGACGGGCTGCGCGGGGATGCGAGCGCCGGGCGCCGGCAGGGGCCAGCGCGCCTGCACGTCGGGAAGGTCGCCGTTGTGGGCGAACACATGCACGCGACCGCCGAGTTCGCGCACGAAGGGCTGGGTATTGGCCAGCGCCACGGGACCCCGCGAGGCACGCCGCACGTGCGCGAGCACCAGCGGGCTGTGGAAATCATGGTCCTCCAGGACCCGGGCGAAGGCGCTGCGCACGGCCGGGACCGGCTCGCGCAGCACATGGGCGTCCACACCGTCGAAGTAGGCCGCGCCCCAGCCGTCGGGGTTGCCGGCGACGCCGTTGGGCTCGCGCGGCGCGCCATGGGTGGCGTACTCCGCGAAACGCAGGCGCACGCGCGCGGCGCGCGCACTGCTGACGGCGAACAATTCGCACATGATCGTCTCCTGGGTCGAGAACGGGTGCGCTGCTCCGGGCCGCGCCCCTGGGCTTCGGTCCAGCCTAGCAGCCGGGTCGCCCGCGGTTCGCTACGGAAGGTGACAGGCGTGAACCCTGCGGCCCCATCCCCCGGCCCGCCCGAGGAGGGCGAGCAGGAAAGCTAGGCGCGAGGCAGGCGTTCCTGCACCAGCTGCGCACGCAGCCAGTCCACCAGCGCACGCACTTCGGGGCGCTCGCGCGCCTGGTCGCGCAGCACCATGTAGTAGAAAACCCCAGCGGGCTGCGGATCTCCCAGCGGCAGCACCAGACTGCCATCGGCCAGCAGCGGGCGGATCAGCCCCATCTGTCCCATGGCCACGCCCATGCCGGCCTGCGCCGCCTGGACCGTCTGGTGGGTGAAGTTCAGGTGCAGCCAGCTCAACGGGACCACCTCGCGGTGCCCGACGCGGCGGAACCAGGCCTCCCAGGAGAGATCGTCCAGAAACGCCAGGCTGGAAGCCGGACTCCCGCCAGGGCCGACCTCGCCGATGAGGGTGGTGCGCGCAAGGTCCGCCGCGGTGCGCAGGGCGGCGCCGCGACGCTGCATGTCCGCCAGCAGCCGGGGGCTGCATACCGGGGCGATGCGTTCCTCGAACAGGGGCTGCGCCTGCTCCACGCGCACGGCCGCGTGGCCGGGGCGCGCCAGGCGCAGCGCCACGTCCTGCCCGCCGGCGTCGAGGTCCACGATCTGGTCCGAGGCTTCCACGGCGATATCCACCTCGGGATATTCGGCCTGGAACAACGGCAATCGGGGCATCAGCCACAAACTCGCGAAGGACGCGAAGGTCGTGATGCGAACCCGCGGGCGCCGTGAGGACTGGCGCAATTGCTCCACGGTGGCGTCCAGCGTGGCCAGCGCCGGGCGCAAGGCCGCCGCCAGGCGCTCTCCCGCCGCCGACAGGCGCACACGCGGGCCGTCGCGCTCGAACAAGGCCACGCCGACCTCCCGCTCGATGGACTGGATCTGCCGACTCAGCGCGGACTGGGTCAGCGACAGCTCGCGCGCGGCCGCGGTGAAGCCCCCCAGGCGCGCCGCCGCCTCGAAGGCGCGCAGGAATCCGGTGTCGATACGCCGTGCAGCGGGCAGGCGCTGGCGCTGTGCCCCGGAGCTCCGCCTGGATCCTTCATCATGCATGGAACGCATGATAGCAATACCAAAATACCGTTTTTGATCCCCCTGGGTTGTTCCTAATATGTAGTCCAGAAGCCCTTGAAATCCCACGAAATCCTCGTCGGAACCCTGGAGGGTGCTTCATGAAGACCCAAGGAGCAAAGCATGATCCTTCGGAATGACCAAACCCTGCGCGTGGAGCGCAACCGTATCCGTCTGCTCGATGGCGACAGCCTGCTCCTGAGCAAGCACGCCGGCGCCCAGCTGCGCGCCTACACCTGTGTCGAGGCCGCCGAGCGCCCCGGCATGCTCTGGATCACCGAGGAAGGCGAACCGGACGACGTGTTCCTGCGCCCAGGCGAGGCCTACCGGCTGCGCGGGCAGGGGCGTGTGGTGGCCACCGCCTGGGGTGCCGTGCAACTGCGCGTGGTGTCGGCGCGCGAAGTGGCCGCGGAGGCCCGCGAGACGCGACAGCGCGAACGCCAGCTTCAGCCCGGACGGGCCGCTCGCGCCGATGCGGCGCCGGGCCTGGGCTCCTGCGCGGCCTGAGCCGGCCGGCGTGCCTGAGGGCGCTGCTCGCCGGCGCCTCGCGCGCACAGCCACCCCGCGATGCCGGGCCAGGCTTCCCGCAGGGTGCGTGCGCCCATGAACAGGCCCACGTGCCCGCCCGGAACCACGCGCTGTTGCACGTCGCCCGAGCGCATCAGGCGCTCGGCGGCGAACACCTGCTCGTGGGGTGTGATGTCGTCGGACTCGCCGGCCAGCAGGTACAGCGGGCAGCGCACCTGCTCCAGCTGCAGGCGCCTTCCCAGCCCGACGAAACGCCCATGGGCCAGGTCGTTGCGCTTGAACAGGTGGTCGATCACCTGCAGGTACCAGCGCCCGGGAAGATCCAGGGGATTCTCGTACCAGCGGTCGAAGTCCTCGGCCTTGCGCAACCAGGCCGGATCATCGATATGCTCGTACAGATCGATGTGCTCCTGCACATAGTGCTGCTCGGGGTGCATGTTCTTCCAACCGGCGAGCATGTAGCGCCCGGGCATCAGCCCGCCACCGCTGGCCACCAGTTCCTCGTAGAAGCTCATGGGGCTTTCGCGCACCATGCGCACCAGGGGCCCGTGCCCGGCATGGGTGTCGATCGGCGAACCCGCCAGCACCAGGGCCCGCACCTTGTCGGGGTAGCGCGCCGCCAGCATCGCCGACAGCCAGCCTCCCTGGCATAGCCCGACCAGGCAGACCTCGCCTCCGAGGTCGTCCACGCAGGCCAGCAACTCGGCGAGGTACTGGTCGACCTCGAAATCCTTCATGTCCGCCGTGGCGCTGTGCCAATCGGTGAGCAGCAGGCGCCGCACCCCGCCGGCGCGCAGGGTCTGCATCAGGCTCTGCCCCTCGTGGTAGTCGGCGATCATCGAGGTATGGCCGGCGTAGGGCGCCACCACCAGCGTGGGCAGCCCGTCGGCACCCGGCTCGGAGTAGTCGCACAGCCGCAGGGTGCGAAGGTCCATGCGCACGGCATGGGAGGTGGCCAGGCGCGGCTTGATACCCCCGTGCAGACGAGCCTCCTCTTCCAGGAACCGCACGTTGCGCGCCGCCAGTTCCAGGCCCTGCCTGGCCATGTCGGCGGCCATCAGGGCCGGCCAGAACAGAGGCACGTTGATGTTGGGCGCGGCGGCAGTCCTGGGAGGGTTCATGGCTCGGCGACGATCGGGTGGAGGGCATCGGCGCATGATGCACCGCACCATGCTACTCGCATGCCGGGCACCTGCCCACGGCCGTGGCGCGGCCAGGCGACGCGCTCAGCCAAAACCGGGCCCGCGCAGGCGCACGTAGCGCCTGCCGGCGTGCACGCCCCAGGCGTAGCACGCCAGCGAGAGCAGGGCCGTCAGCAGGCTGCCCCAGGTTTCGCCGAACCAGCCCAGGCCGCCGCGCGTGCTCACCAGGGACAGCGCATAGGTCAAGGCCAGGTACACCAGCAGCCAGGCGCCGCCCTGCCAGTCGGCCAGATCGAAGCTGGTCGCGGCGCTGCCCGCGCCGCGGCTGCCGGCGCGGCGCGCCCGCAGGTGCATCCACGCATACCAGCCCACGGCGGCGAGCATCACGGGCAGCGTGGCGCGCAGCACGGCCCAGCTCGCCCAGTACATGACCAGCGTGCTGACCACGAAGGCCAGGGGCGCGATGGCGCGCATGCCGGGCAGGCGATCGGCCGCGGCGCCGATGCCCTCGGCACGGAACACCGGCAAGGCCACCGCTCCGATGGAGAAGGTGAACACGATCACCGCGCTCAGCGGCCGCACGATGGCGTGCCAGCTGGGCAGCGGCAGCAGCAGGGCCACGCCGACCACGAAGTTGACCAGCAGCGCCCGGCGCGGAATGCCCGAGGCCTCGTGCACATGCATGACCGCCCGCGGCAGCAGGCCGTTCTTGGCCATGCCGTACAGGTTGCGCGCGTTCGCCGACGTGAACACGATGCCCGAGCCCGCCGGCGAGATCATCGAGTCGGCAAGGAGCATCCAGTACAGCCAGCTCATGCCCAGCATGCGCGCCAGGTCGGCGAAGGGGGATTTCAGGTTCACGCCCTGCCAGCCGCCAGCCAGCAACTGCGGCGGCAGCGCCACGAGGAAGGCGAGCTGCAGCGCGAGGTACAGCGCGATGGTCAGCAGCAGGGTGGCGATCATGGAGCGAGGGATGTCGCGCCGCGGGTTCACGGCCTCGCCCGAGAGTTCGACGATGTTGCGAAACCCGGTGTAGGCGAAGATCAGGCCCGCCGAGGCCACGGCGCCCAGCGCCTGCCCGTAGCCCAGGGGCGCGAAGCCACCATGCCCGCCCAGGTTGGCCAGGCCGCCGGAGGCGCTGCCATGGTCGAAGCCGCTGGCCAGCAGCAGCCCCAGGGTCAGCGCCGGCACCAGCACCTTGATCGCCGTGACCACGTTGTTGGAGCGGGCGAACAGCCGCACGCCGAAGTAGTTCAGCAGCACGAAGCCGGCCATGAGCAGCACGGCCAGCGCCAGGCCCCGCGGCGTCAGCACGCCCGCGGCCGCGTCGTACACGCCGGGCAGCCAGGCCGAGGCGTACTGCACCACGCCGGCCGCCTCGGTCGGAGGATTGCTCACGTAGGCCAGCCACATGGCCACGCCGATCACGGTGGCGGCCAGGCGCCCGTTGGAGTACAGGGGATAGCGCACCAGGCCGCCGGACTCCGGGCGCACCATGCCCAGCTCGGCGTAGACCAGCGCCACCAGCAGCATCAGCACGCCGCCGACCAGCCAGGACAGCAAGGCCGCCGGGCCCGCGGCCCGCGCCGCGAACATGGACGCGAACAGCCAGCCCGAGCCGATCACGCTGCCCAGGCCGGCTGCCAGCAGGGACCAGAAGCCCAGCCTGCGCTGGAGCTTGCTTTCCTCGCGCTCGATCCCTCCGGCGTCCAGCGTCGAGCTCTGGGCGCGATGGCCTGCGTGCGTATTCATCGGAGATTCCCGGGCGAAAGGTTCTGGAAGGAGGCCGCACGGGCCCAGTCGTTCCGAACATACGCGAGCTGCGCGCAGCCTGCCAGGAATCCGGCGAATCCTTGCACCGCCGGCGCGGTCAACGCGCCTGGGCGACTTCCTCGGCCGGGCCGGGCGGCGGGCCCCCGGCGCGCCGGCGCTTGGCGCGCTCCAGGTACCAGGTGGCGAGCGCGGCGGCGGCGAATCCCGAGGCGGCTCCCACGCCCAGGGCCCAGCGCGGCCCGAAGGCATCGGCCACCCAGCCGACCAGCGGCGCCCCCAGCGGGGTGCAGCCCAGGAAAATGCCCATGTAGATGGCCATGACCCGGCCCCGCATGAAGGGCTCGGTGGACAGCTGCACGAGGCTGTTGGTGGAGGTGGTGAAGGTCTGGGCCAGCGAACCCACCAGGGCCAGCACGACGCCGAAACTCCAGGGCCCCGGCATGAGCGCCGCCAGCGCGCAGGCGACGCCGAACAACAGCGCGCTCACGCGCAGCAGCACCAGATGGGGACGCTTGCGCCCGGCCACGAGCAATGCGCCCCCGACCGACCCCACGGCCATGCACGACGACAACACGCCGTACAGATCGGGGCCGCCGTGGAAGGCGCTGACCGACATGGTGGAGATGAAGATGGGGAAGTTCAGCCCGTAGGTTCCCACCAGGAACAACATGGTCAGCGCGACGATCAGGTCCGGGCGCCCCCTCAGGTAGCGAAAGCCCTCGACGATGCCCGAGGGCCCGGCCGGCGCATGCGGGGCTCGACGCAGCTCGTCCGCGCGCATGGCCCCCAGGGCGGCGATGACCGCCACGAAGGACAGGCCATTGATCACGAACACCCATCCGCTGCCGACCGCGGCGATCATCAGCCCGGCCACCGCCGGCCCCACCAGCCGGGCGCCGTTGAACAGCATGGAGTTCAGCGCCACGGCATTGGGCAGTGCCTCGTCCCCGACCAGCTCCGCCACGAAGGTCTGGCGTGCCGGGGCGTCGAAGGAGCTCACGCAGCCGAGTACACCGGCGAAGGCGTAGACCTGCCACAGGGTGACCGTCCCGGCCAGGGTCAGCAGGCCCAGGCCCAGCG
>DAIDHU010000101.1 GCA_027451915.1 Thiomonas sp.
CCGACCCGGTTGGGGCCGATGCGCACCTGGATCCAGCCGATGACCTTGCGTTCCCACAGGGTCAGGTAGGCCACCCCGATGAACAGGGGCAGCACGATGAGGACGATGCGCAGGATGTCCCAGACCAGGGGCCAGGCCACCGGCCCGAGCAGCTTGAGTCCGCTGGAAGTGAAGGCGTCGAGCATGGTTCAGACCTTGTGCACGGAGACGCGGCCGAACATCGGCCCCAGCGCCTGGGTGGCGGGATGGGCGGCGGCGATGCGCACCACGCCGCTGGCCAGGGTGGCGTCCAGCCGGGCCGGCAGCTCGGCGCTGGCCTGGCCCTGCTGCACGCGCACCATCGCGCCCGGCTGCAGCCCCAGGCGCTCCCAGGCGTCGCGCGGCAGCGCCACCTGGGCGGCGCGCTGGCCGTCCACGGTGCGCTGCAGCGACGGCGAGCGGCGCACGATGGCGTCGCTGCTGTAGATGGGCACGTCGGCCACGCGCTCGAATTCGCCCTCGGCCGCCGCGGCGCCGAAATCCAGCGACTGCGGCAGCTGCGCCTCGGGCAGCGCCAGCGCGGCGGCCACGTCCACCCCGCGCAGCGCGGCTTCGCGCACCTGCTCGGTGGTGTCGAACTCGAAGCCCGGCAATCCGAGCTGGTTGCCCAGCACCCGCAGCACCTTCCAGGCCGGGCGCGAGCTGCCCACCGACGGAGCCACCTGCTGGAAGGACTGCAGGCGCCCTTCGCAGTTGATCAGGCTGCCCGCGGTCTCGCTGAAGGGCGCCACCGGCAGCAGGACCTGGGCATATTGCTCCAGCTCGGCGTTGCGGTAGGCGCTCAGGGCCACGACGAAGGCGCTGCCGCGCAGTGCCGCGGCGGCGGCCGCGCCGTCGAACAGGTCCAGCTCGGGCTCCAGGCCCAGCAGCAGCATGGCGTTGGGGGTCCGGGACAGCATCTGCGCGGCGCCCTGCCCCGCGCCGCGCGGCACAGCGCCCACCAGGTGGGCACCCACCGTGTTGCCCGCCTCCACCGTGTAGCCGAAGCGCACGCCGGCGGTCTGCGCGATCCAGCGCGCCAGGCTTTCCAGGGTCGAGGCCTGGGGATGCTGCGCGGCGGCATTGCCCAGCCAGACCACGGCGCGCTGCTTGCCCAGCAGGCTGGCGGCCACGTCGCGCGCGCCTTGCGAAGGCTGCAGCGCGGCCAGCACCGGCGGGCGCTGCACGCCCGCCGCATCGGCCACCGCCGCGGCCACGCCGGCCAGCTCGGCGACCCAGGATGTCGGCGCCGCCGCCAGCGCCGCGCGCAGCGGCATCAGCGCGTCGTCGCGGCTGGCATGCAGCACGCTGACCTGGGTGCCGGCTCGCGCGGCGCGGCGCAGGCGGGCGGCCAGCAGGGGATGGTCCTTGCGCAGGAAGGAGCCGACCACGAAGGCGGCCTGCAACTGCCCCACCTCGGCCAGGCTCAGGCCCAGCGAGGGCACCACCTGCTGCGGCGCGGTGTCGCTGCGGCGCAGGCGGGTGTCGATGTTCTCGCTGCCCAGCGCGCGCACGATGCGCCCGAGCAGGTACAGCTCCTCGTTGGTCGACAGCGCAGAGGCCAGCGCGCCCAGCGCCTGCGGCCCCTCGAGCTCGACCACGCGCTTGAGCCCGTTGGCCACGAAACTCAGCGCCGTCGGCCAGTCGACCTCGCGCAGCCCGCCCTCGTCGCGCACCATCGGAGCGGTGAGGCGGTCGGCGCTGTCCAGGCCCTCGTAGCTGAAGCGGTCGCGGTCGGACAGCCAGCACTCGTTGACGGCCTCGTTGGTCTGGGGCACCACGCGCACCACGCGGTTGGCCTTGAGCTGCATGACCAGGTTGGCGCCCACGCTGTCGTGCGGGCTCACCGAGGCGCGGCGGGACAGCTCCCAGGGGCGCGCCGCGAAGCGGAAGGGCTTGCTGGTCAGCGCGCCCACCGGGCACAGGTCGATCATGTTGCCCGAGAGCTCGGATTCGATCGAACCCTCGAGGAAGGTGGTGATCTCGGAATGCTCGCCGCGGTTGGCCATGCCGAGTTCCATCAACCCGGCCACTTCCTGCCCGAAGCGCACGCACCGGGTGCAGTGGATGCAGCGGGTCATTTCCTCCATGCCCACCAGCGGCCCGGCGTTCTTGTGGAACACCACGCGCTTTTCCTCCTGGTAGCGCGAGGTCGAACCGCCGTAGCCCACCGCCAGGTCCTGCAGCTGGCACTCGCCGCCCTGGTCGCAGATCGGGCAGTCCAGCGGGTGGTTGATCAGCAGGAACTCCATCACCCCCTTCTGGGCCTGGATCGCGCGCTCCGAACGGGTGCGCACGATCATGCCCTGGGCCACGGGCGTGGCGCAGGCCGGCAGCGGCTTGGGCGCCTTTTCCACGTCCACCAGGCACATGCGGCAGTTGGCCGCGATCGACAGCTTGGGGTGGTAGCAGAAGTGCGGCACGTACACATCGAGCTTGCGCGCGGCGTCCATCACCATGGAGCCTTCGGGCACCTCGACCTTGTGACCGTCGATTTCGAGTTCAACCATGACGTCAGAGTCTCTTGGGGCGTGCGTTGCTTGGGCGGGCTGCGGCTTCAGACGTAGGCCGGAACCAGGCAGGTCTTGTGTTCGATGTGATGCTCGAACTCGGCGTGGAAATGGCGCACGAAGGACTTCACCGGCATGGCCGCCGCGTCCCCCAGGGCGCAGATGGTGCGTCCGGCGATGTTGTCCGACACCGAGTTGAGCAGGTCCAGGTCCTCCGGGCGGCCCTGGCCGTGCTCGATGCGATGCACCACGCGCCACAGCCAGCCCGTGCCCTCGCGGCAGGGCGTGCACTGTCCGCAGGATTCGTGCTGGTAGAAGTAGGACAGGCGCTCGAGGGACTTGACCATGCAGCGCGTGTCATCGAGCACGATCACCGCCCCCGAGCCGAGCATCGAGCCGGCCTTGGAGATGGAGTCGTAGTCCATGGTGCAGTCCATGATCACCTGCGCCGGCAGCACCGGGGCGGAGGAGCCGCCGGGAATCACCGCCTTGAGCCCGCGTCCGCCGCGCACCCCGCCGGCCAGCGCCAGCAGTTCCGCGAAGGGCGTGCCCATCGGAATCTCGTAGTTGCCCGGACGCGCCACGTCGCCCGAGACCGAATAGATCTTGGTGCCGCCGTTGTTGGGCTTGCCGGTCTCCACGTAGGCGGCAGCGCCGTTGCGGATGATCCAGGGCACCGCGGCGAAGGTCTCGGTGTTGTTGATGGTCGTGGGCTTGCCGTACAGGCCGAAGCTGGCGGGAAACGGCGGCTTGAACCGCGGCTGGCCCTTCTTGCCCTCGAGCGACTCCAGGAGCGCGGTCTCCTCCCCGCAGATATAGGCGCCGCCACCCCTGTGGGTATGCAGCTCGAAATCGATTCCGGAGCCGAGGATGTCTTTCCCGAGATAACCCGCCTTGCGGGCCTCTGCGAGCGCCTCCTCGAAACGCGCGATGGGCTCGTGGAATTCCCCGCGAATATAGTTGTAGC
>DAIDHU010000102.1 GCA_027451915.1 Thiomonas sp.
GCTTCCTTGGTGATCTGCACGTCGTGCACATGGCTTTCGCGCATGCCCGCCGAGGTGATCTCCACGAACTGGGCGCGCGCGCGCATCTGCTCGATGCTGGCGCAGCCGCAGTAGCCCAGCGAGGAGCGCAGGCCGCCCACCAGCTGGTACAGGATGGCGCCCAGCGCGCCCTTGTAGGGCACGCGGCCCTCGATGCCCTCGGGCACGAACTTCTCGGCGCCGGCCGAGGCCGGGGCCTCCAGGCCGTCCTGGAAGTAGCGGTCGGCCGAGCCGGCGTTCATCGCGCCGATCGAGCCCATGCCGCGGTAGGTCTTGTAGGAGCGGCCCTGGTACAGGATGACCTCGCCGGGCGCCTCCTCGGTGCCGGCGAACATGCTGCCCATCATCACGCTGTGCGCCCCCGCCGCCACCGCCTTGGAGACGTCGCCCGAATAGCGGATGCCCCCGTCGCCGATCAGGGGCACGCCGGTGCCCTCCAGGGCCTGCGCCACGTTGGCGATGGCCGTGATCTGCGGCACCCCCACGCCGGCGACGATGCGCGTGGTGCAGATGGAGCCGGGGCCGATGCCCACCTTGACCCCGTCGGCCCCGGCCTCGACCAGCGCGCGCGCGGCCTCGGCGGTGGCGATGTTGCCGCCGATCACGTCCACGTCCGGGTAATGGGTCTTGACCCAGCGCACGCGGTCGATCACGCCCTGGCTGTGGCCGTGCGCGGTGTCCACGATGATCACGTCCACGCCGGCCCGCACCAGTGCCTCCACGCGCTCGTCGGTGCCCTCGCCCACGCCGACGGCCGCGCCCACGCGCAGCTTGCCCTGCGGGTCGCGCGCGGCGTTGGGGCGCTCGGTGGCCTTGAGAATGTCCTTCACGGTCATCAGGCCGCGCAGCTCGAACTGGTCGTTGATCACCAGCACGCGCTCCAGGCGGTGCTTGTGCATCAGCGCCTTGGCTTCGTCGGGCGTGGCCCCCTCGCGCACCGTGATCAGGCGCTCGCGCGGGGTCATGATGTCGCGCACCGGGGCGTCCAGGCGGCTTTCGAAACGCAGGTCGCGGTTGGTGACGATGCCCACCACCTTGCCGTTCTCGATCACCGGAAAGCCCGAGATGCCATGCTGGCGCGAAAGTGCCACCACGTCGCTGACCTTCACCCCGGGCGCGATGGTGATGGGGTCCTTGAGCACCCCGGATTCGAAGCGCTTGACCCGCGCCACCTCGGTGGCCTGGGCCTTGGGCGACAGGTTCTTGTGGATGATGCCGATGCCCCCTTCCTGGGCCATGGCGATGGCCAGCCTGGACTCGGTCACGGTGTCCATCGCCGCGGACACCAGCGGGATGTTGAGCCGGATCCGGCGGCTCAGTTGGGTGGCAAGGCTGGTGTCTTTGGGCAGGACTTGGGAGTAAGCCGGAACCAAAAGAACGTCGTCGAACGTCAACGCTTTTCCGAGAAGGCGCATAAATCCTCCAGGCGCAAAAGGCGATGATAAAAGACAACGCGCTCCAGCCGCCGGCGCGGGCTCGGCGCCATGCCGTAAAGTGGAGGGCATTTTCCGCCGCCACGCCGCCTCGACCACCGGAGTCGCAGCCCATGCGCATCGCCTTTCGCCGCCCTTCGGGGCCCCTCCCGCGCGCCCTGTCCGCCCTGCTGGGCACCGCGGCCCTGCTCTGCCTGGCACCGGCGGCGCAGGCGCAATGGAAATGGATGTCGCCCTCGGGCGTGGTGCAGTACAGCGACCAGCCGCCCCCGCCCGACACGCCGAACCGCGACATCCTCGCGCGCCCCACGCCGAACAGCGTGCAGCAGCCCCTGCCGCCCGCCAGCGGCGCCAGCGCCGGAGCGGCCGCCGCGGTGCGCGCGGGCATGGCCAAGGCCCAGGAACGCCAGGAGCAGCAGCGCAAGGCCCGGGAACAGGCGCAGCAATTGCAGGCCCAGGTGCAGGCGCAGCAGCGGGCGCAATTGTGCGCACAGGCGCGCCAGCAACTGCAGACTCTCGACAGCGGGCGCCGCGTGCGCCAGGCCGGCGCCAACGGCCAGCTGGACTACCTGGATTCGGCCCAGATCCAGGCGCAGCGCCAGCAGGCGATGGCGGCCATGCAGTCCAGCTGCTACTAGCCCAGGTCTACCTCGGCCCCGCCTGCGCGTCCCGCGGCGAAGCCTGCACGCCCTCGAGCAGCAGGCGAATCCGCACCTTCACCGCGTTCAGTCCGTCGAACTCGCCCCCTTCGCAGGGGCCGTTGCGCGGCACCACCTGCACCCGCACGCCCGCCTCGGCGGCCTGGTCCAGCGCGGCCTGGAGCTGCTCGTGCACGGTCCCGCTTCCGGTGCCCAGCACCACCAGTCCATGCAGCCTCGGGCGCAGCGTGCCGGCGGACGAGGCCGCCAGCAAGGCGCGCACCATCTCGCCGTCGGCTCCGGCGTGGCTGCACACCAGTTCCACCCGCGGCCAGGGCGCGTCCCGCGCGGGCAGGGGTCGGGAGGCGAACGGGCGCCGCGCGGCCTGCGGCTGCTCGCGGGTGAAACGCGTGCCGCTGGCCCCGATGAATCCCAGCGGGCCGCGCTCACCCGAGCCGAAGGCGTCGATGCGCGCCGGGTGCTGCTTGCTCACGTCGCATGCGGCGTGCACGCGCCCGTGCGCCACGCACAACACGCCCCGCCCGTCGGCGGCCGGATCCCCGGCCACGCGCACGGCGTCGAACAGATTGCGCGGGCCGTCGGCCGACAAGGCGGCCGCCGGCAGCATGGCGGCGGTGAGCACCACGGGGCTGCCCGGCTCGAGCAGGCAGTCCAGCGCGTAGGCGCTTTCCTCCAGGGTGTCGCTGCCGTGGGTGATCACGCAGCCGGCGGTGCCCGCGCGTTCGCGCCACGCCCGCACCGCCCGTGCCAGATCCAGCCAAAGCCCCGGGCCGGCATCCTTGCTGTCGATATTGCACAGCTGGGCGAACTCCAGCCGGGCATGCTGCTGCACTCCGGGGGCCGAGGCCAGCAGCTGATCCACGCCCAGCACGCCGGCGGTGTACCCGGCGCCGGTGGCGGTGTTGGCGGCGGGGGCCACGCCGGCGATGGTGCCGCCGGTGCCCAGCACCAGCACATGGGACAGCGGGCCCGGGCCGGCCGCGGGGAATTCGGATCGGGGATCTTGCATTGTGTGTTGATCTGGATAAAAATACAGGCACTTTTATACAGTGCCGCCCGAGGAGCAGCCTGCATGCCCAACGCCGCGAAGCTTACCGCCCGCCAGGAGGAGATCCTCAGGCTCATCGCCCGCAGCATCGAACGCAGTGGGTACCCGCCGACGCGCGCGGAAATTGCCGCCGAGCTGGGGTTCCGCTCCGCCAATGCCGCCGAGGATCATTTGCACGCACTGGCCCGCAAGGGCAAGCTGGAGCTGGCCTCCGGCACCTCGCGGGGCATCCGGCTCACGCCCCAGGCGGCCGGCGCGCTGCGCCCCGGCGCGGGCGCGCTGGTGCGCGCGCTTCCCGGCATGGAGCAACTGATGCTGCCCCTGATCGGCCGCGTGGCCGCCGGCAGCCCCATCCTCGCCCAGGAGCATGTGGAGAGCACCGTCGGGGTCGACCCCAGCCTGTTCAGCGCCCGGCCCGACTACCTGCTGAAGGTGCGTGGCGCCAGCATGCAGGGCGCGGGCATCCTCGACGGAGACCTGCTGGCCGTGCGCCAGACCCAGGACGTGCGCAACGGCCAGATCGTCGTGGCCCGCCTTGGCGACGAGGTCACGGTCAAGCGCCTGCGGCGCGGCCCCTCGCGCATCGAGCTGCTGCCCGAGAATCCGGATTTCTCGCCCATCGTGGTCGAGCCCGGCCAGCCCTTCGATATCGAGGGCCTGGCCGTGGGGCTGCTCCGAAACGGGGTCTGAGCCGCAACGCGGGCCCGTAGCGGGGCTCCCGGGCGGCGCTCAGCCCGATCCGGCGGGTGGCCGGTGCACGGCCTGTACGCTCACCAGGATTCCATCGGCGTCGGCGTACAGCCACTCGCCGGGGCGCACCGGCACTCCCTGGATCCGCACCGGTTGGTCACGCGCTCCAGTGCCCAGCTTGCGCGGCGGCACCGGAACGCAGGCCAGCGCGCGCACCCCGATGGCGCAAGCCTGCAATTCCTGCACGTCACGCACGCAGCCGTCGATCACCACGCCGGCCCAGCCGTTGCGCACCGCCAGTTCCGAGAGCTTGCCGCCGAACAGGGCGCGGGCCATCGATCCCCCGCCGTCGACCACCAGCACCCGCTGCATTCCGGCCTGCTCCAGGGTGGCGCGCAACAGCGTGTTGTCCTCCAGGCAACTCAGGGTGACGACCTCGCCGAAGAACACGCCCTGGCGGCCGTAGTGGCGGAATACCGGGGGCAGCACGCGCAGTTCCCCCCGCTCGATCGCCTCGCCATGCTGGTCGCAGAAGTCGCAGGTATTGATCGCGCAGGTGGCGGAGGAATTCGACAAGGGCATGGAAAGATTCTCCGGAAAGTTCTGAGCGGCCCCCAGGGCAGGGCCTGGTGCGGCATGCCCCTGATTGCACGGCCTGGCGACCCACAGCGTAATGCTCCAAGTCAAATCCGGTCGTAACAAGGGCCCGCGGCGGGGCCGCGAGGACCGGGCACGCGTGCATCGCGCTATGCTCGCTGCTGCGCCGCATCGCGACGCCCGCCCAAGCTCGCCGCATGTCGCTGAACTGGTTCGTCCCCTGGTATCCCTCCTGGCCCATGGCCGCCTTCCTGGCGCTTGGGGCCCTGCTCTACCTGCGTGGCAGCCTGCGGCGGCGCACGCCCGCATGGCGCCAGGCCCTGTTCTGGACCGGCTGGATCCTGATCTGGCAAGGACTGCAGACCCAGTGGGACTACCTGGCCGAGCACGAGTTCTTCGTGCACATGCTGCAGCAAACGGCCTTGCACGACCTCGGGCCCTTGCTGGTCATCGCCGCCTGGCCCGGACCCACGTGGCGTTCCGGGCTTCCGGCTCGCTGGCGCCAGCGCTGGCTGCTGCCCCTGCTGCGCCTGGCGCCGGTGCGCTGGGCCAGCGCCGTGGTGCTCAACGCGGCGGTCGCGGTGGCGCTGTTTTCCGGGCTGGTGGTGTTCTGGCTGGTGCCCGCGGTGCACGTCGGGGTCATGCTCAACACCCAGCTGTACCAGTTGATGAACTGGACCATGGTGTTCGACGGCCTGCTGTTCTGGTGGCTGGTGCTCGATCCCCGCCCCGCTCCGCCGGCGCATCTGCGCCCGGGCTGGCGCATTTTCCTGCCGGTCATCGGCATGCTGCCGCAAATGCTGCTGGGCGCGGTCCTGGCGCTGAACAGCACCGACTGGTATCCCATCTACTCCCTGTGCGGGCGCGCGGTGCAGGGGCTGAGCGCGATGAGCGACCAGCACCTGGGGGGGCTGATCCTGTGGATTCCCGCCTCGGCCGTCAACGTGCTGGCCGCGATGGCCGCTCTGCGGCGCTGGATGCGCCTGTCCGAACGCAGGGCCGCGGCCCCGGCACGGCCGCTGGCGCAGCCGCCGGCGGCTCGCCGATCGTCGGCCGGCGCGTCGGCGATCAGTGGTCGATCAGTTGACGCAGGTCATGCGTGATCTGGGCCGGAGGTGAATTTTCCGAGCCGATCAACCGCCCACGCCCGCGCTTGTCGAACACGTAGATCGCCGCGCTGTGGTTGACCACGTAGTTCCCCGAGGCGTCCTTCTGCCCGTAGTTGAAGGCCACGTGGAAACGCTTGGCGGTGGCCTGGATCTGCGCCATGGTGCCGCTCAGGCCCACCGCCTCGGGGCTGAAGGCCCGCGTGTAGGCCTTGAGGATGGGCAGGGTGTCGCGCGCCGGATCGACCGACACGAACAGGATGCGCACGTCCCCGGCCTGGGGCCCCAGGGCCTGCACCGCGTCGGCCAGGTGGGACATGGTCAGCGGGCACACGTCCGGGCAATGGGTGTAGCCGAAGTACAGGATCACCACCTTGCCGGCGTAATCGGCCGCCGTGACCGGCCTGCCCTCGTCGTTCACCAGCTGGAACTTGAGGTCGGGCAGCACGCTGCCGACATCGTCCAGGTCCCAATGCAGTTTCTTGCCGCAGGCACCGAGCAGCAGCAGCGTCGCCAGGCCTGCCAGCGCGGCGCGCAGCAGGCGGCCTTTCCAGAATGTCATCGTCGGGTCGGGGTTCGGGTCGCGCCGCCCGCGCATCGGGCTGGCGAAAACCCTCATGCTAGCGCCTGGCGGCCAGCCAGGGTCGTCGGCATGGGGGCCTTCCGGCCCGCCCCGCGGGCCGGGGTCAATGCACGGTGCGCTCGAAGGCCAGCTTGCCGTCGACCACATCCACCGGCACCACCGACTTGGGCCCGTAGCGCCCTTCCAGCAGCAGGCGGGAAAGCGGGTTCTCCAGTTCGTTCTGGATCGCCCGCTTGAGCGGTCGCGCGCCGAACACCGGATCGAAGCCCGCCTTGGCCAGCAAGGCCAGGGCCGCCGCCGAGACCTCCAGGCGGATGTCCATCTGCCCCAGGCGTCGCTCCAGCGAAGCCAGCTGGATTCGGGCGATGCCTTCGATCTGCGACTGGTCGAGCGCGTGGAACACCACCACCTCGTCGATGCGGTTGAGGAATTCCGGCCGGAAATGCTGCTTGACCTCCGCCCACACCGCATCGCGAATGGCCTCCTGCGGCTCGCCGGTCATGCTCATGATGTGCTGCGAGCCCAGGTTGGAGGTCATCACGATCACCGTGTTCTTGAAGTCCACCGTGCGCCCCTGGCCGTCGGTCAGGCGTCCATCGTCGAGCACCTGCAACAGTACGTTGAACACGTCGGGATGGGCCTTTTCCACCTCGTCGAGCAGGATCACGCTGTAGGGCTTGCGCCGCACCGCCTCGGTCAGGTAACCACCCTCCTCGTAGCCCACGTAGCCCGGAGGCGCGCCGATCAGGCGGGCCACCGAGTGCTTTTCCATGAACTCGCTCATGTCGATGCGGATCAGGTGGTCCTGGCTGTCGAACAGGAACTCCGCCAGTGCCTTGCACAGCTCGGTCTTGCCCACGCCGGTGGGCCCCAGGAACAGAAAGGACCCATAGGGGCGGTTGGGGTCGGACAGCCCCGCGCGGGAGCGCCGGATGGCATCGGACACGGCGCGGATGGCCTGGTCCTGACCCACCACGCGCTGATGCAGCCGGTCTTCCATGCGCAGCAGCTTGTCGCGTTCGCCCTGCAGCAGCTTGGACAGCGGAATGCCGGTCATGCGGCTGACCACCTCGGCGATCTCCTCCGCCCCCACCTGGGTGCGCAGCAGGCGCGGCGCGGCCTTGCCGCCCTCGCCCACCGGCGCGGCCTCCTGGGCCTGCGCCTCGCGCAGCTGGCGCTCCAGCTCGGGCAGGCGCCCGTACTGCAGCTCGGCGACCTTGTTGAAGTCTCCCTTGCGCGTGAGCTCCTCGATCTGGAAGCGCAGCTGGTCGATCTGCTCCTTGACCTGCGCGGAGCCCTGCACCGCGGCCTTTTCCGCCTTCCAGATTTCCTCGAGGTCGGCGTACTCCTTCTGCAGGCGCCCGATCTCCTGCTCGATCAGGCCCAGGCGCTTTTGCGAGGCCTCGTCCTTTTCCTTGGCCACCGCCTCGCGCTCGATCTTCAGCTGCACCAGGCGGCGGTCGAGGCGGTCCATGACCTCGGGCTTGGAGTCGATTTCCATCTTGATGCGCGAGGCGGCCTCGTCGATCAGGTCGATGGCCTTGTCGGGCAGGAAACGGTCGGTGATGTAGCGGTGCGAGAGCTCCGCCGCGGCGACGATCGCCGGGTCGGTGATCTCCACGCCATGGTGCACTTCGTACTTCTCCTGCAGGCCGCGCAGGATGGCGATGGTCGCCTCCACCGAGGGCTCGTCCACCAGCACCTTCTGGAAGCGGCGCTCCAGCGCGGCATCCTTCTCGATGTACTTGCGGTATTCATCCAGCGTGGTGGCGCCTATGCAGTGCAACTCCCCGCGCGCCAGCGCCGGCTTGAGCATGTTGCCGGCATCGATGGCGCCCTCGGCCTTGCCGGCGCCCACCATGGTGTGGATCTCGTCGATGAACAGGATCACCCGGCCCTCTTCCTGGCCGACTTCCTTGAGCACGGACTTGAGCCGCTCCTCGAATTCGCCGCGGTACTTGGCTCCGGCCAGCAGCCCGGCCATGTCCAGCACCAGCACGCGCTTGCCCTTCAGGCTGTCGGGCACCTCGCCGGCGACGATGCGCTGTGCCAGGCCCTCGACGATGGCCGTCTTGCCCACGCCGGGCTCGCCGATGAGCACCGGATTGTTCTTGGTACGCCGCTGCAGGACCTGGATGGTGCGCCGGATCTCGTCGTCGCGCCCGATCACCGGATCGAGCTTGCCCTGGCGGGCGCGCTCGGTCAGGTCCAGGGTGTACTTTTTCAGGGCCTCGCGCTGCTGTTCGGCGTCCTGGCTGCTCACGCTCTGCCCGCCGCGCACGGCGTCGATGGCGGATTCCAGGCTCTTGCGCTGCAAGCCGGCCTCGCGCGCCAGGCGCCCGGCATCGCCCTTGTCGTCGGCCAGGGCGAGCAGGAAGGTCTCGCTGGGAATGAACTGGTCGCCCCGCTTGCTCGACTCCTTGTCGGCGACGTTGAGCAGGTTGCCCAGTTCGCGGCTGGTCTGGATGTTTCCGCCATGGCCCTGCACCTGGGGCAACCGGCCCAGCGCCTGTTGCACGGCCGCCTGCAGTCCGGAGACGTTCACCCCCGCGCGCGCCAGCAGCGCCTTGGGCCCGTCCTGCTGCAGCATGGCGGCCAGCAGGTGCACGGGCTCGATGTAGGGATTGTCCGCCCCGGCGGCGAGGGACTGGGCATCGCCGAGGGCTTCCTGGAACTGGGTGGTCAACTTGTCGAAGCGCATGGATTTCTCCGTGGTTACCCGGCACAGATGCGGAGCTCCACGGGATTTTCAAGGCCCGGCGCCGTATGGGCTGTTGATCTGGATGAACGACGCGCGGGGCCGGAAGTGGCATCATGCAGGCGTTCGAATCATTCGAAAGGACCTTTTCCTGCGCAGTGTTTGAGCGTGGGACTAAGCTGTCCAGCACCCAGCAACCACAACCGGGAGAAAGCACCATGGCCAAGATCGCAAGCAAGGCAGCCGCCGCGGCGGAAGGCATCCAGGCTACCGACAAGCTGGTGGCCGACCTGCGCGAGGTCGCCTCCGACGCCGAGGAACTGCTCAGCCTGACCGCCGGCCAGGCCGGCGAGCGCCTGGCCGACGTGCGCGCGCGCCTGGGCGAACGCCTGTCGACCCTGAAGGAGCAGCTGTTCGACCTCGAGGCCGAGATGGTCGAGCGCGGCAAGCAGGTCGCCCGCGCCACCGATGACTACGTGCACGACAACCCCTGGAAGTCCATCGGTGCCACCGCCGGCGTGGCCTTCCTGCTCGGCCTGCTCATCGGCCGGCGTTGAACGGCAGGCGCAGGTGAAGACCCCGTTCTGTGGCAGCGCCGGGCTGCGCGAGCGCCTGGACCTGCTGCTGCAGACCGCGCACACCCGCCTGGAGCTGCTGGGCCTGGCGCTCCAGGAGGAAAAGCTGCGTCTGGCCCGCCTGCTGCTCGGCACCGTGCTGGCCGCCGTGCTGCTGGGCTTCGCGGTGGTGTTCGCGCTGATCTGGCTCACCGTGGCGCTGTGGGACACCCATCGCCAGCTCGGGCTGGGCCTGGCCACCCTCATCACCCTCGCGCTGGGCCTGGGCGCGGCCGGGGTGGCCGCGCGGGCCTGGGCGGCCGGCAGCGGCCTGTTCGCCGCCAGCCTGGCCGAGCTCGAACGCGACCGTGCCGCGCTGGAGCAGCGCCGTGTCCCCTGAGCAGGTGCAACTCCTGCTGCGCAAGCAGCGCCTGCAGCTGCGGATCGCGCAGCAGCGAGCGGCCTGCGTCGGCCTGCTCGAGGAGGTGGAGGGTCTGCTGTCCACCGCGCAGCGCCTGCGCGGCCTGGGCGCGCGCATCGCCGGGCTGGTGCGCGAACACGGCTCCACCCTGGGGGCCGCGCTGGGAGCCATGGTCCTGCTGTGGCGCCCGCGCGGCGCGCTGCGCTGGCTGCGCCGGGGGTGGATGCTGTGGCTGGGCTTGCGCCGCGGGCGCGGCCGCCTGCAGCTGTGGATGCGCCTGCTGGGCCGCCTGGCTGGAATCTGAGCTTGCGGGAAACCGACCCGCCGGGGATGCACCCGCCGCGGGCCGGCGCGGCTCAGGAGGCCTTGCTGTTGCCCGCCTCGATCCCCCATCGCGCCAGCGCCGCGTCATCCGATTCGCGCGCGTCCACCCATTGCGCGCCTTGCGGCGTCGATTCCTTCTTCCACAGCGGCGCCTGGGTTTTCAGATAGTCCATGAGAAAGGCACAGGCCTCGAATGCGTCATGGCGGTGGCTGCTGGCCACCGCCACCAGCACGATCGGGTCCCCGGGCTGCAACAGGCCCACCCGATGCACCACCACGGCGCCCTGCAGGGGCCAGCGCGTGCGCGCCTGCTCGACCATGCGCTCGATGCTTGCGCGGGTCATCTCCGGGTAATGCTCCAGCTCCAGGGACTGCACCGGAGATTCCCCGGGCACGCCCGCATGGTCGCGGCAGATTCCCTCGAACAGGACCAGGGCCCCGATATCCCGCCGCCCGGCGCGCAGGCGGCGCGATTCCTCGGCCCCGTCGAAGGCCTCGGTCTGGATGCGGACTTCAAACATGGTGCACGAGCCTGAAGGGGTGGGGCCTGAAGCGTGTTCGCGAAGGCGCGGGCTGCCGGTCAGCCGCCCGTCACCGGCGGGAAAAAGGCCAGCTCGCGCCCGGGCACCAGGCTGGCCTCGGCGGGAGCCATCACGTGGTCGCAGGCCATGCGCAAGCTGCGTTGCGGGCCCAGGGCTTCGGCATGTCGCTCGCTACGCTGAGCCAGCCACGCACGCGCGTCGCCCAGCGTGCGCAGCGTATCGGGCAGTTCAAGGGTTTCGCTGGACGTGCCCAGGGCCTCGCGCACGCTGGCGAAATAGCGAATGGTGGTTTGCATCGGCGCGCGGGTCCGGGTTCAGGTCAACAGGCTGGGAAACGGCAGGAATCGTACCCTGTCGCCGGCGGCGAAGGTCTGCCCGCCGGGGTTGTCCACGAGGCCGTCGCCCCACACCGTGGAGCTGAGCACGGCCGAGTTCTGCTCCGGATACAGCTCCACCCGGCCCTGCTCGTCCAGACGCGCGCGCAGGAATTCGCGCCGTCGATCGGCACGCGGCCAGTCGCTGGCGCTGGGCAGGAGCAGCGCTTGCGGCTGCAGGCGCGATGCGCCCTGCAGCGCCAGCACGAAAGGCCGCACGAACAGCACGAAGGTGACAAAGCTGGAGACGGGATTTCCGGGCAGGCCGATGAAATGCGCCTTGCCGCCTCCCTCCCGATGCAAGGCGCCGAAGGCCAGCGGCTTGCCCGGCTTCATCGCGATGCGCCAATGCGCGAGATGACCCTGCGACTCCACCGCCGGGCGCACGTGATCCTCGCCGCCCACCGACATGCCGCCGGAGCTGAGCACCAGGTCGTGCCCCGAGGCCGCGCCACGCAGGGCCTCGCGCGTGGCCTGCAGGGTGTCGGCCACCTGACCCAGGTCGCTGACTTCGCATCCCAGCGCCTCGAGCATGGCCCGCAACATGCTTCGATTGCTGTTGTACACGCCGCCAGGACGCAGCGCCTGCCCGGGCTGGGCCAGCTCGTCGCCGGTGCACAGCAGGGCCACCCGTGGGCGTGCGGCCACCTGCAGGGCCGCCACCCCCACCGAGGCGGCCTGCCCCAGGTCCTGCGGGCGCAGGCGCTGACCGCGCCGCAATA